>CAMDJY010000087.1 GCA_945901145.1 Legionella genomosp. 1
CGACGAAAGCCATATGAAAATAAATATTTTAAATAAATTTTTCATATTTCTGTCTCAACTTAAGATAGGATTGATGTTTAATATATAGCATAAATAAAAATAAAAGATATCTTTAAGCTAGGAGCTTCGTCCCGAACGGAGAGCTAGGAGTTTAGACCAGCCTACCATACAAATCATAATGATCATTTTTTGTGATGGTCGATTGAACGATTGAACCAAGTTGAATGTCTTGATTGGGCTCAAGATAGACTAATCCATCAATTTCAGGTGCATCTCCCATGGTACGCCCAACTATTTTTTCAGAGGTCATTTCATCAATGATGATCGTTTGTGTTGTTCCAATTTTAGATTTCAATCGGTTATAGCTAATTTCTGCTTGCACTTGCATGAAACGATCATAGCGTTCTTGTTTAATTTCATCTTGGATTGGATTAGGCAGCTGGTTTGCCTGGGCTCCCTTGACTGGGGAGTATTGAAAACAGCCAACGCGATCAAGTTGAGCTTTTTGTAGAAAATCTAATAATAACTCAAATTCATCTTCTGTTTCTCCTGGAAATCCTACTATAAAAGTTGAGCGAAGCGTTATCGAAGGGCAGATGCTTCGCCAATGATGAATTCGTTCTAATGTGTTTTCGCTACTCGCAGGACGTTTCATGGATTTTAATACGCGTGTACTGGCGTGTTGTAATGGAATATCTAAATAAGGCAAAATTAAACCGTCACGCATCAGGGGAATAACATCATCAACATGTGGGTAGGGGTAAACATAATGTAGTCTAATCCAGATGCCAAGTTCGCCCAGTGCTTCGCACAAATCATAAAAACGTGTTTGCCGTATTTTTTTATTCCATTCAATGGTTTCATACCGCGTATCAACACCATACGCACTGGTGTCTTGTGAAATGACTAAAAGTTCTTGAACGCCTGCATTTTTTAAATGTGACGCTTCCGTTAGAATTTGTTTCATGGAATAGCTTTGTAGTTTGCCTCGCATTGTTGGAATAATACAAAATGTACATTTTTGATTACAACCCTCAGAAATTTTTAGATATGCATAATGTCTTGGTGTGAGCTTAATGCCTTGTGGTGGTATGAGTTGTGTAAACGGATCTTTGGGTGGGGGTAAATGCCGGTGTACTGCTCGAATCACTTCTTCATAGGCATGGGCGCCGCTAATGTGCAGCACATCCGGGCAGGCTTCGCGAATGAATTCGGCCTTTGCGCCCAAACATCCAGTGACAATCACACGACCATTTTCAGCCATTGCTTCTTTAATCGTGTCTAATGACTCCTGGATTGCAGAATCAATAAAGCCACAAGTATTAATCACAACGATCCCTGCATCTTGATAAGTCGATACCAGCTCATAACCTTGGGCTCTTAATTGCGTGATGATACGTTCAGAGTCAACTAATGCCTTGGGACAACCTAAACTGACGAAACCAACTCGATGATTCATTGAATATATTCTGATTAAAAAAGGAACTGATTATACTAGTAAAACCAGGTCATTGTCTAATCTGTTATTTAATTCGTGCGTGAGTAAAAATATAAAAATATTTGATCAACTTGGCAATTTTCGTAAGATCTGTTATATGTTTAGTAACCTATTCAATCAAGGATATGTGCATTGTGAAGGAAAATAATGATCTATTTTTTCTTTTAGGTTTGGCTTCACTTGCGATGAGTTTGTTTTTACTGCCTTTGTCGCTTTATCTTTTACCGCAAGTTTTGTTCGATTGGAATTATAGTGTGCCAATGTTTATTTTGAATTGGAATAATTGGCTACAAGATGCTTTTAGTTTCTCGCTGAAAGCTGCCTCCTGGACAATATTTTATACGCTGTTTCTTGGTTCATTGATTTTTGCGATGGTTGCTTATATGGTTGCACCTACTGCTCTTCATTATTCTAAAAAAAATCTACCTCATGAAGTGATTGATGAAGGCAAATTTCGGATGCTACAAGCTAAAAACAACCGTCTTGGATCAATTTTTCTCTTGCTTAAGCTTATTTTAGTCTTAGGTTTTATTTTTTTAATAGCAGTCATGGTGCAGTGGCTCATTGCAATACTGCCCAGTGGTTAGGGAGGCATTATGTTTTTTCGGCGCTTTAAAATCAATCGTTTGACTAAAAAATTATCAGCCATGCAGCGTAATCGTATTCATAATCAACCTACTGATGAAGTCCTTAAAAAAGAGCAACAGGGGTATCACCAGTTAGCGGCTTTATATACGTCTTTTGAAGGGCATAAAAAATTTCCTTTTGCCCGAGAATTAAAGCTTGCGAGTTTGCGTGCAGCAGCTATGATTGGTGATGGTGACGCTCAATATACTTTAGGAAAAATACTTCTTGAAGAAGCAAAAATGCGTGAGCAATGGGAAGTAAAAGGTTTATTCGCGAGTCAAAGTAATGTGCGGACGATGACTCAGCTTTATGAAGAAGGACATGCTTTTCTTGAAGCAGCAGAAAAAATAGCACATGTTGAAGCTAAACGATTACGTGGATTAGCATTTATTAATGGTTGGGGGGTTCCTGCAGACAAAAAGAAAGGTTTTGAATTAATTGTCGCGAGTATTCAACAGGAAAACAGCTGGGATCGCGTCCCACAAATTTTTGCTTCCATGGGACTCAACAAACCTGAATTTTTTTCTGAATTAACCCAAATGCGCAATAAGTCTTAGTATTTTGTGGGTCATCATTGGATTGACCTAATGCTTTTTGCAAGCGTATGTAGGCTCGAGCTGTGCTTGTTTTCTGGTTGATCAGTGTCAGTATTGCCTGAACTAATTCAGTTTGTGCTGTGGTTAAGTCTGACATGTCCGTTAGACCACGTTGAAAACGCTCTTTTGCAATCGCAACGGTTGACTGGCGCAGTTTTACCGCAACCTGAGGGGCCCACCAGCATGGTTAATTCTCCCATGCGAATCTCAACATTTATCAATCATACCAGTTTGTGGTTTTTTAAGACTGAGTGGGTCACCGAGAAGCATTTTGATTGCTATTTGCCACATAAGAGGCTTATTTACCCTTGAAAGCGTTTATGCACGCTGAGAGGCTTTGCATTTTTTTCAATAAACTCAATAATTTTACTGGCGATATTCATTTGTGTCGCTTTTTCAATGCCTTCAAGACCTGGCGATGAGTTAATTTCTAAAACCAATGTTCCATTTTTGGAACGAATTAAGTCAACGCCTGCGACTTTTAGGCCCATAGCTTTGGCGGATGCCACAGCGAGCGCGCGTTCGTGAGCGCTTAATTTCACTTTCATGGCTTTGCCACCTTGATGAACATTTGCACGAAACTCACCTTCTTTGGCTTGACGTTTGATTGATGCGATGACTTTATCACCGATGACTAAGCAACGAATATCCGTTCCATGAGATTCTTTAATAAACTCTTGAACTAAAATATTGGCATGCATTTCTTTAAAAGCATTAATAATACTGACTGCTGATTGATGGCTATCGGCGAGAACTACGCCTTTACCTTGTGTGCCTTCTAAGAGTTTAATCACCAAAGGCGCACCACCGACCATACGAATTAAATCTTCTGTGTCATCTGGTGATTGAGCAAAGCTGGTGAGTGGCATGGGGATCCCTTTGCGGGCGAGCAATTGTAATGAACGAAATTTATCCCGCGAACGTGAAATTGCAATCGATTCATTCAGTGTATAGATGCCCATGGTTTCAAAGTGGCGCAAAACTGCCGTACCATAAAACGTATTTGACGCACCAATCCTTGGAATGACTGCATCATAATATGGCAAAGGTTCTCCGCCTCGGTAATGAATATTGGGAAAAGATGCTGCAACGTTCATGTAGCAGAGTAATGGGTTGATGACAGACATCTCATGACCGGCGTCTTCACCAGCTTTTAATAAACGTTGATGTGAGTATAATTCAGCATTTGTAGCAAGGATAGCAATTTTCATACGAGCGTATTTCCTGGTTTTATTTAATCAAATATTGGTAATCTTCAACGAGCAAATCAGCTTGATGAGGCGGCGTTAGGGGGGTGTGGTGTTCGTGATGATGTTTGATGACGAAGATAATCGTCATGATGAGCGTTAATAGTATCGCCATACTTATGGGTATGTAATTATGTTTATTTAACATAGAAAGCCTCGAGTATTTTAATATTTTAATATCCTATAGATAATGGTCAATTAATAAAAAAATAAATAGTAGCGTAAGATAGATGATAGAGAATTTAAAAGTTCGTAAAGCATAGGTCATTTGTTCGTGACAGTAGAGTTGAACAGACCAATATAAAAAACGCGAGCCAAGGACGAGAGCAGCTGATAAATACAGCCAGCCGCTCATCTTGATGATCACAGGCAGCATACTCACAATCACGAGCAGGATAGTATAAAGCAAAATTTGTAGTTTAGTGTATTGAATGCCGTGTGTCACGGGTAACATTGGAATTTTTGCATGCTGATATTCATCAAAGCGATATATCGAAAGTGCCCAGAAATGCGGGGGTGTCCAAGTAAAAATAATGAGGACTAATAATAAAGCTTGGGGGTCTAATTGATTGGTTACAGCAGTCCAGCCTAAGAGTGGCGGCGCAGCACCTGCAAGACCACCAATGACAATATTTTGCGGTGTGGCACGTTTTAGATAGCCAGTATAAATGCCAGCGTAACCAATCAGCGTCATAAAAGTAAGCATGGCAGTAAGAGGATTAACAAAATAAATTAAAATACCTAAACCGGTGATACCGATTAATCCCGCAAACAGCAGTGCTTGTTGTACCGTTATCCGGCCATGAGCTACAGGACGATTTTGTGTTCGTTTCATCATCGAATCAATTTTTTTATCTACGCAGTGGTTAATTGCAGCAGCGCTTGCGGCGCAGAATCCAATGCCTAATAGACTGTTGAGTATAACCAGTATGGGGATAGTATGATCTTTATCAATTGCAAGATACATGCCAACTAAAGCAGTTAATAACATCAAAGCAACCACACGAGGTTTACAGAGCTCCAGGTAGTCATGCCATAATTTACTGGACGACATGGGCACTCCCTTGAGGTGTGGGGGTGAAACTGCAATGAAAACCGGTTAAACTAGCCATGAATAATTGTTAAGCTCAAAGAAAGATAGAGAGTATATCAAATATTGACTAAAATATGCATTACTATATGAGGTTTGAATTATGCGTTTTATCCTTTTGTTTTTATTCAGTCTCACTTGTGTTTATGCTGATACAATTGATCGTTATATGCATATTGTTGATAATATACCTAAGATGGAAATGACTGCAGAGCCAGATGCACATATTTGGGTTCGGTCTGCGAGAAATGTTTTGAATTTAACTAGTGAATCTATTTTTGAAACATTAATGTTGGCGAATAAGACTGTGACTTTGCGAGGGATTCCTCTGTTTTGTATTCCAGGGGGTACGACCATTGATGCAGCGGGATTAAATCAGCTCATCCAGCAAACGTACCGCAATATTTCGAGTCCAGAAAGTGAGAAAAATAAAATGACTGTTTCTGAGGTTGCTTTACTCGGTTTGACCCAGAAATATCCTTGCACGCAACAAGGATTAGCGGCGACGCAAACCCCGGTGACGGCAATCACATCTTCAAGTCAGATGCAACATGCCAGTGCATTAGATGCTGCACAAGGGTTTCGTCCATAATTTTTTTATAAGAATTTATTAAACATTTATTAAGAGTTTATTATGTCTGTTACAGAATATCCATTGCAATTACCAGATTATGATGTGTTTTCTCAAATGATTGCAGTTCTTGATTTATCAATTTCTAGTAGTGAGTTACACGGAATGTTGTCTGGTTATTTAGCTGCAGGCAAAGGGGGCGAAGAATTTTACATTCGTTCTTTAATTGCCAAGAATAATAAGATGATGACGCGTGAGATCATGTTGTCTTTATTTCACTTACAAGCAATTACTCAGCAGCAACTGTCTCATGCGGGGTTTGAATTTCAATTGTTGTTACCCAATGACGCACAAGATTTGGTTGTGCGTGCACAAGCATTTAGTGAATGGTGTTATGGCTTTTTTCAAGGCATGAATCTGGCGGGTGTGAAAGAGCGTGATCTGTTTGACGAAGAAAGCCGAGAAGCGCTGCAACATATTACTGAATTTGCAGAGCTTGATTATCAGTCGATTGAGGTGAGCGCTGAAGATGAGTATTCTCTCGTAGAAGTGTGTGAGTATACACGGGTGGCGGTCATGCATATTTATAATGACTTGAATATTAATCCAAAATCAGAAACAACGCATTAGTTTAATAAATATTGTTCAACCATGCCATTAATAAACAGTTGACTATCATTTACACAAGGGATAAGCGTTAATGCTTCTCCGCCTAATGCTAACCACGTTTCTTTGGCACGAATACCAATTTCTTCAAGGGTTTCTAAGCAATCGACGACAAATGACGGGCAGACAATGGCAATGCGTTTGATACCAGATGCAGCCAAAGTAATGAGCATTTTATCAGTATAAGGTTTGATCCAGGGGGTTCTGCCAAGTCGAGATTGAAAAGCAGTTGTATAGAAATTTGATTTAAGATTTAATTCATTGGCAATTAGTCTCGTGGTTTGCATGCATTGAGCTCGATAACAGCCGCTTTGCTTACCTGCTGGAACGGGGCAGGGTGCTTCACAGATGGAATCGCATGTGATATTTAACAAATGATTTTCAGGAATGCCGTGATAACTAAATAAAATAAAATCAT
>CAMDJY010000088.1 GCA_945901145.1 Legionella genomosp. 1
TTTAAGGCTTGATTGATGGCTTTTTGGAGTGCTAATAGCGAGTATTCTTTAATCATATCATCTCAGTATTTATAAGCGATGTGGAGAGCAACAATGCCGCCAGTTAAATTATGATAATGACATTGCTCAAATCCTGCTTGTTCAATCATCATTTTTAATTCCTCTTGTGGCGGATGCATGCGGATTGATTCTGCGAGATATTGATAGCTTTCTGCATCCTTGGCAAACCATTGTCCGAGTTTAGGCAGAATATGAAATGAATAGGTATCATACAGGGGTTTTAACAATGGCAGTATCGGGGTAGAAAATTCAAGAATCATGAGTTTGCCGCCAGGCTTACAGACACGGTACATTGAGTTTAACGCTTGATTTTTATCAGTGACATTACGCAGTCCAAAAGCCATGGTAATACAATGAAAACTATTATCTGCAAAAGGCAAGCATTCTGCGTTGGCTTGAACATAGTCTAAATGCTCGCATAATCCTTCATCTAATAAACGATCGCGTCCGACCGCAAGCATCGCCGCATTAATATCAGCAAGCACCACGCGACCGGTGGGTTGTACTTTTTTGTAAAGCAGTCGCGTTAAGTCGCCGCTGCCTCCAGCAAGGTCAAGAACTTGTTGTCCGGGGCGCACTTGGCTTAAGTTGATAGTAAAATGTTTCCAAAGTCGATGGATGCCTAAAGACATGAGGTCGTTCATGAAATCATAATTTTGAGCAACAGACTGAAATACCGCCTGGACTTTTTTTTCTTTTTCATCCCAATCAACAGATTGAAAGCCAAAATGTGTTTTTTTCTCAGGTTCGGTCATATCAGTGGATGTTTAAATCGCTCTTCAGAATCATAAAAGCTATGTTAACTGATTCTGAGTGATTTGTAATTATCAATGCGACTTTTCAAAATGCCAAAATGGAGTATCAATCAATGGGGTACTGGGGTGTGCTACATTTCTTTCAGGCATCATGCCTGCTTTAAAAGCTTCATGTCCAGCAATCACCGCATGACGAAATGCTGTTGCCATATTGACGGGTTGATTGGCTAACGAAACTGCTGTATTCAATAGTACGGCATCAAAGCCTAACTCCATCACTTGCACCGCATGTGAAGGCTTGCCAATTCCCGCGTCAACAATTAAGGTAATATCCGGAAAGCGATGCCTTAGCGTTTCTAACGCGTAAGGATTCATCACTCCTTTCCCTGAACCAATGGGTGCTGCCCAAGGCATGAGTATTTTGCAGCCGATATCAACTAATTTTTGACATAAAACCAAATCGTCCGTGCAATACGGAAACACTTCAAATCCTTGGTTAATTAAAATTTTTGCAGCTTTGGGTAATTCAAAGAGATCAGGTTGTAAATTATAGTCATCACCAATCACTTCTAATTTTATCCAAGAAGTTTCAAAGAGTTCTCTGGTCATTTCAGCTGTGCTAACAGCAGTTTTTGCATCGCGACAACCGGCTGTATTGGGCAAAAGATGACAGCCTAAATTTTTTACAGCTCGCCAAAATGACTCTCCTCCCGTACCTTGTGGGGCTTGGCGCTTGATAGATAATGTAATCACATCCGCTCCAGATGCGCGAACAGCACCTTCCATGCTTTCGAGAGAGGGATAAGATGCGGTCCCTAAAAATAAGCGACTACTTAATGTTTTTCCTGCCACATGCCACATGGATTAACCTCCCTGCATGGGTATTATAATATCCACACAATCACCAGGATGAAGTGTGGTCTTTTTATAGTTTCCACGTGGAATGAGTTGATTGTTAATGGCAACAGCAAAAAAAACATCATCGTTGTAATTTTTGTTTAATAATAAATCATGTAGCGATTGTGTTGGTTCAGCTTGATAAGCTTGATTATTAAAATAGATGGATATCATCATTTAGTCTCCCAAATTTCTGGATAATGTTGTTGATTAGTGTTCAGGCAACGGACGATTTCTTCAGCGAGTACTGGTGCAATTAAATAACCATGACGATAAAGACCATTCACGGCAATAAGACCTTCACTGAATTGGATGCGAGGCAAATGATTTGATAAAGTAGGACGACAATGTGTAACAGTTTTTAAGATACGAGCTTCCGCAAAACCTGCATGCACATAGTAAACAGCAGTTAATAACTCTAAAGTACTACGGACTGAGATAGGACTAAAATCTTCTGCTTCAATTTCACTTGCACCAACAAGATAATGATTCCCAGGTCTTGGAACTAAATACAAACTATAACGTGGATGTAAAAGTCTAATTGGGCGTTGTAATACAACATCAGGCGCATGCAACCAGATTAACTCTCCTCGCAAAGCACGTAAATCACCAAACACTTCGCGTGCACCTAAACCTCGGCAATCAAAAACCATATCAAAGTCATATGACTTATCATCGGTAATAACTTTTCTTGGTTTAAGTAATAGGTTATCTGTATTCGTAAGATGGTTTACGCCTTGAGTTTCTAGGTAGATTTGAAGTGCCGATAAAATTGGTTGAGAATATATTTGTGCTTCGTCAGCAAAGTAATAAGCTTGTTGGAATTTCGCAAGCTCTGGTTCTAGTTGTAGCAACTTATCTTGAGATAAAAGTTGGTAACAAGAAGTATCTTGATCCAATTGTGCTAAAACACGCTGATTAAAAGAATGCCACTCGGCTTGGTCACTTGGATGATAGAGAACAATTGTACCCAATTTTTTTAAAAAAATTTCATCAGATAATTGTTTTACAATCTGCGGCCAATATGTGCTGATAGAAGCTTGCCCCAAGCGAGAAATCAATTGATCTGCTTTATCTAATTCGGAAAAAGGTGTTAGCAACCCTGCTGCCGCATGACTACAATTTGTACTACCGTCAGAGCGATCAAAGAGAGTCACTTGCCAGCCGGCATTATGCAATGCCAAGGCAAGTAATCGTCCCATAATCCCCATACCCACAATACCTGCTTGCATGCCTAATTCTCGATAAACTCTGCCAGTTAGTTCACGCCATTTAGCTTACCTGAAGCCATTATCTTCATCATCTAAAATAAATCCCCACTAAGAGTTAAGCTGATTACTCTGATTTGAAAAATTTTGACTTGAGGTAGAACTAGCTGCAGGAGAAGAGTTAAAAAAATAACTTTCTGTAAGTATTTTTGGTTGTTTCTTAGGTAATTGTTCAGAACACACATCTTCGTTAGAAGAAGTTTTTTCAGACTTTTGTTGTTTATGATGAACGATATTGTTTAACGCTTTAGCTGCTTCTCTAGGAGATACCGCTCCCATAATAGCACCAATTACAGAAACGCCATCTGCTTTGGCTTCAATCAGTTGAGAAGCATTTTCAAGTTTTACGCCACCAATGACAATAATTGGTTTATGAGCAATTATTTTTCTTATTTCAATGAACCCTTCTAAGCCAATAACTGGATCCGCATCGATTTTTGATGATGTTGGGTAAACTGGTCCTACGGCGTAATAATCGGCATCTTCAATATCACCAATCCTTGCATTATCTGGATTAGTAATAGAAAGACCGATAATCTTATTTTTACCAAGCTCTTGTCGAGCGTAGAAAACTGGCATGTCATCTTGACCAAGATGAACACCGTTAGCACCGGTTAATTTAGCAATATCCACAAAATCATTAATTATAAACGGTACACCAATTGGTTTAAGATATTCAATAAAACGATGACAAGCTTCAATAATATATTTTTTGGGTGCTGTTTTAGCACGTAACAATACACAAGTAGCCGCTTTGTCGCCATCAACAGCTTCTTGAATAAGAGCAAACATTCTATTGATCACTGCGCGATTACGTGCCTCTTTACTTTGTATTAAATCATAATTAGGTATTAAATTTTTTGCTGTATAATCCCAATCCAGAACAAGCTGAACAGCATAGTAATCACTAATTTTTGATCTATTAATATCTAAAGACGTTAAGACAGCTGTCTCCTGCGCGTGGTTATGAATTAATTGCGAGCCAACAGATATCACCTCAAACCTATTTTCTGTAAGGTTTTTAACCAGCCTATAATTTAGTTCTGACATGCTGCTTAAATTATCTAATAGTTTGGGCAAGAAACTACCAGGTCCTGTTGTATTGTGCATGCCTTCTTCACTTGCTACCGCAAAAGTAATCATGGCATCACAAGCTGCATAAGAAAAAATTTCTCTTAAAATTTCTGGTGAACTTGATTCATTTTTTGCTTCAAATTCATGTTTTGCTGCCGCGATAAAACTACCAATTACGCTAGTAATAGCACATCCCATACCAGTCACTTTTGTTAAAAATGTTTTTTCTGGTTTTTCGATAGAGACAACTTGATCTCCATTCACGATAAGATCGACTCGTCCACTGACAACAACCAAGCAAGAATATTGTTTTGAAATTAAACGAGCGGCATCTTCAGCAGATTGACTTTCAGCTGTACTTTCAACACCTTTCGTCACAACGGTATTATCAAGTAATGCCATAATTTCAGATGCATTACCACGAACAACAGAAACACCTCTTTTTAAAATTTCTAAAGCAGTTTCAGTACGCAAGCGCGAAGCACCTGCACCGACAGGATCTAAGACAATAGGAATTCCTTTGTTTATTGCTAACTCCTGAGCTATCTGAAAGGATTTTATCCAGTTTTTATCTAACGTACCGATATTTAATACCAAAGCTTTGGAATGGGGAATATTTAGAATATCATCTAACTCTTGCTCAGCATGAGCCATTAAAGGTGCAGCACCGACTGCTAAAAGTATATTCGCAATATTTTGCATTGAAACTAAATTAGTAACATTATGAACCAAAGGTGCAAGTTTTTTTAAATTAGCAAATCTATCAAAAATTTCTTTATGATCATAACGCATAGTAGTGTCTCCTAATCCATGGAAGTAGAACAACAAATATACTAAATTTTTCCGTTGAAATTCTAGGGTGCTCTCATACTGTTGTCAACGCACTCGGTTAAAATATTCTTTATGCCACCATCTAAATAGTTTATAGATTTAAATCCAGCCTCAAGAAGTATCTGCAATGCAGTCATACTTCTTTTTCCTGAGTAACAATACAAAATAGTCATTTTCTTTGAATCCAGTTCATGCAATCGATTCCCTAGAGTTGAAATAGGTATCAATTTTCCACCTATGTTGTGCGTATCATGCTCTTGATTCGTACGTACATCGATCAAATTAATATCGATATTTTTATCTAATAACTGATTCAAGTGTTCAAATGTTATAGCATATTTTTTTAAATCTCTATTGCTGGGACAATACTCTATAGGTGACTCTTCTAAAACCTGATGATGCACACACAGTCTACAATCAGGGTTTTGTGCAAGCTGAATTTCTTTAAAATTTATTTTTAATAAGTCTACAATAAGCAAACGTTTTTCTAATGAATCACCTATTTTTAAAATCCATTTAATAATTTCAGTCGCTTGAATGATGCCAAGTATGCCAGTCAACACACCTATCACGCCACCTTCACCACAATTAAGAACGCCATGATTGGGAGGCGCCTCTGGAAATAAGCAACGAAAGCAAGGGCCTTTTTTGCCATAGAAAATGGAACAATGCCCTTGAAACTGAGCAGCACTGGCATAAACATATGGTTTCTCAAGCCTAAAACAAACATCATGGATTAAATATCGGGTATAAAAATTATCAGTACAGTCAGCAATAATATCATATTGATTTATTAACGCCGTAACATTCTGATGGGTTAGTTTTTCGGGATATATATTGACTTGAATCAAAGGGTTAATCGCTAAAATTTGTTCTTTTGCCGCAAGTGCTTTTTGTGACCCTATGTGCGACATCCGATACAGGATTTGCCTGTGTAAATTACCCAATTCAATCACATCGTCATCGACGATACCCAATATGCCTACACCTCCTGCCGCCAAATACAGGAGTAGCGGTGAACCCAACCCCCCCAAGCCTATGCACAATACACGGGCAGATTTAAGCTTTTCTTGACCGAATAAACCAATGTCATCCAGTTTTATTTGTTGTGAATAACGAATAAGTTCATCTGAAGTCAGCATGGGCGTGCTCACTGATTATATCTAAGATCATAACTAACAAGACCAAGTCAAATTCATATTAAACCCATTATAATATATATGATCCAAACTTAAACCATTGCCACCGGAGTTTTGTCTAGGCTACTTCGAACTCTGATTTGGTTTTTTTAATGGCTGAGATGGGGTGGGTGGTGGCGTTGGCGTGATGATTTTGCCTTGGGGTTGCTCTACAGGCTGAGCTTTGCCGTAGACACTATCGTCCGGTACTTTCGGATCTTGCTCGATGATTTGTGGAGGATTGGCCGTGCTCGCAGGCGAATTATAGTAGTTAGTATAAGCTAAGTTTGCGCATGCACTGATAATGATTAATATGGGAAATAGCTGTGTTTTCATGATAAAACTCCGATAATTCCAAATAACTTGATTTTAGTATGGTATATCAACAATACGACTTCAAGCCCGTGATATACCCTCCCCGTCCAGTCTTTCTTTACAAAATTAGCCACAATGCTCTATAATAAATCATATAATTTTTTGAGAGCACTTATGCGATCCTCTTTTGAAAATCTCGTAGCACATGATTCAGTTGATATTAACATTAGTTTGTTGGCGCATATTGCAGCAGACTCGGAATTACAGGGCCGTTTTGGTGTGCAGGGATATGTTTTTGCTAATACCATCGGATATTTTAAACAGTATT
>CAMDJY010000089.1 GCA_945901145.1 Legionella genomosp. 1
AACCTTAAATGATGAGAAAACGATTATTTGTGGCACACGTTATGGAAATGTTATGGCCTCTCGCGGGTCTGTGATACCTCTGTTTTTAGATCAGATAAAAAATAATCGACCCTTAACAATTACCGATCCAAATATGACTCGTTTTATGATGACGTTAGAAGAAGCCGTAGACCTCGTATTATTTGCATTTAGTCAAGGCAAAAATGGAGATATTTTTGTTCAAAAATCACCAGCAGCAACCATTGCTAATATCGCAAAAGGCTTATCCTATCTGTTAACCGATAGAGAAGACTTTCCTACGCGCATCATTGGCACCCGTCATGGGGAAAAACTTTTTGAAACTTTATTAAGCAGAGAAGAGATGGTTGTTGCCGAAGATCTCGATCAATATTATCGTATTGCCTCAGATCAACGTGATTTGAACTATGCGAAATTTTATGAAGAAGGTGAAGAAGAAACAGCCTATATACACGACTACAACTCACATAATACGAAACAACTTGATCTTAACGGTGTAAAAAAATGTCTATTGCAATTAGAGTTAATCCAAAACATGCAATTCAATAAAACATGCACAGTGGAAGTTTAGATGATGAAAGTATTAATTACAGGAGCTGATGGATTTATTGCTAAAAATTTGAAAATTCATCTTTCAGAACGCAAAGATATTGAAGTTTTGTCATTTACTCGAGACAACGACAATGCCTTTCTCATTGAGATGGTAAAGCAGGCAGATTTCATTTTTCATTTAGCCGGCATCAACCGACCAAAACAAATTGATGGGTTTAAAGAAAACCAAGAACTAACACATGCGTTATGTGAAGCATTATTAGTATGTAATAAAAAAACGCCTATTGTTTTCACTTCATCTACGCAAGCTTTATTGTCAAACCCTTATGGTGAAAGCAAAAGTGCAGCGGAAGAAGTATTACAAGTCTTTTCTAAGCGCAATGCTTCCCCTGTTTATATTTATCAATTACCGAACGTTTTTGGTAAGTGGGCTAGACCCAATTATAATTCAGCTGTGGCGACATTTTGTTATAATATTACACATGATTTACCAATTGAGATTCATAATCCTCATGCAGAGATTTCACTCGTTTATGTTGATGATGTGATCAGAGAATTTTTAAATGTCATGGACGACCATCATATAAATCATGAATCACTTATAGTTAATCCTGTTTATAAAATTACAGTTGGAAAACTTGCAGAACAATTATATGCTTTCCGAGACAGTCGACATTCATTAATTACTGAACCTGTAGGCAAAGGATTAATCCGCGCTTTATATTCAACTTATGTTAGCTACCTACCACCACAGTCTTTTTCCTATACATTACCCAAATACGAGGATATACGTGGTGTATTTGTTGAAATATTAAAAACAACAGATTCAGGGCAAATCTCTTATTTTACAGCACCTCCTGGTGTCACGAGAGGCGGCCATTACCATCACACAAAAACAGAAAAATTTATAGTCATTAAAGGAAAAGCACAGTTTCGATTTAAAAACATTGTGTCAGATGAGTATTATGACTTATACACAAGTGGCGATACTCCAACTATAGTTGAAACTGTGCCTGGATGGTCTCATGATATTACAAATGTTGGTGATGATGAGATGATTGTTATGCTTTGGGCAAATGAAATTTTTGACCGAGTGTTTCCTGACACTTACACAAGGCCTCTAACAACATGAAAAAATTAAAAGTTGTTACTATTGTTGGGACGAGACCCGAAATTATTCGCTTATCTTGTGTAATGAAAAAATTAGATGAACATTGCGATCATATCATTATACATACAGGTCAAAATTATGATTACGAGTTAAATGAAATTTTTTTTCAAGACCTAAATATTAGAAAGCCTGATTATTTTCTGAATGCAGCAGGGGCAAACGGCGCTTCAACCATAGGGCAAATTATTATTTCCGTAGATCAGTTGCTACAAGACATAAAACCAGAAGCAATATTAGTTTTAGGCGATACCAACAGCTGTTTGGCTGTAATTCCTGCTAAACGTCGTCATATTCCAACCTTTCATATGGAAGCAGGAAATCGCTGTTTTGATATGCGTGTTCCCGAAGAGACAAATCGTCGCATTGTTGACCACACCGCTGATGTAAATTTAACATATAGTGATATTGCCCGTGAATATTTGATTCGAGAAGGCTTATCTCCCGATTTAATTATTAAAACTGGCAGTCCAATGTTTGAAGTGCTCACGCATTATCGTGCAGGTATTCTTCAATCAAATATTCTCAATGAATTATCACTGCAAGAGCGTGAATTTTTTATTGTCAGTGCACATCGTGAAGAGAATATTGACTCGGACAAAAATCTTAATAAATTAATTTTTACTTTAAACAGCATAGCTGAAAGCTATTCACTCCCAATTATTATCTCAACACATCCAAGAACGAGAAAACGAATAGAAGCAATGGAAGTTAAATTTAATCCATTCGTTAATTTATTAAAACCATTAGGATTTAAAGATTACAACAAACTACAAATGACAGCTAAAGCGGTGCTTTCTGATAGTGGCACTATTTCTGAAGAATCGTCTATTTTAAATTTTCCAGCGCTTAATATTAGAGAAGCGCATGAGCGACCTGAAGGCATGGAAGAAGCATCAGTTATGATGGTAGGCTTAGAGGCTGAGCGTGTTTTGCAAGGTCTTGCGCTTTTAAGTACACAAGAGCGCGATGAAAAAAGAACTCTGCGCTTGGTTGCCGACTACAGCATGCCCAATGTTTCAGATAAAGTTGTAAGAATAATACATAGCTATACAGACTATGTGAATCGTGTTGTCTGGAAAAAGTATTCATAAGGTGTTCATATGAAGATTATGTTATTAACGCAATGGTTTGACCCAGAGCCTGCATTTAAAGGCCTAGCTTTTGCACGACAACTCATAAAAGAGAGTTTTTCTGTAGAGGTTGTAACGGGATTTCCAAATTATCCTACTGGGAAAATATATCCAGGATATAAACTTCACTTACTGCAAAGAGAATATATCGATGATGTTCAGATAACTCGCGTCCCTTTGTATCCAAGCCATGATAGCTCTGCATTCAAACGTATTTTAAATTATACATCGTTTGGTCTTTCCAGTTTAATCTATGGATTGTTTTGGGCAAAAAAACCTGATGTGATTTATGTTTATCATCCGCCACTCACCACAGCGATTAGTGCTATCATCATTCGTTTTTTTAGAAAAGTTCCTGTTGTTTATGATATTCAGGATATGTGGCCTGATACATTGGCAGCAACAGAAATGTTAAAAAATAAAAAACTGCTGGCATTAATTGGTAGAATTTGTTTATGGGTTTATAAACACGCGGATAAAATTGTTGTACTTTCGCCTGGTTTTAAAGCGTTATTAATTCAACGTGGGGTGCAGGAAGATAAAATACAAGTGATTTACAATTGGTGTCATGAAGATGCGCTTAAGTCTATCAACCAAACATCACCGTTACGTTTATCTCCATATAAATTAAATATTTTATTTGCCGGCAATATTGGATATGCTCAAGGTTTAGATGCTATTGTGCGTGCAGCAGAAAAATTATCTCATTTGGCTCTTGACGTTGCTTTTGTATTATTAGGAAATGGCGTTGCTCTAAAAACATTAAAAGATAAGATTAAAGCTAAAAATCTTAATAATATTATTTGTCTTCCAGCCGTTCCCATGCATGAAGTTAGCACATATCTTAATGCTGCAGATATTTTATTAGTGCATTTAAAAGACAATCCTCTTTTTAGTGTAACAATTCCTTCAAAAACGCAGGCCTATATGGCAATAGGTAAGCCGATTTTAATGGCTGTTCGCGGAGATGCAGCAGAGCTAGTAAAAACAGCAGAATGTGGGATCACGGCAACGCCAGAAGACGCTGAAAATATCGTTTCAACAATACTGAAATTTATTGAAATGAGTGAAGATGAACGTCGTCTCATGGGTAAAAAAGGTCAAGAATATTATTTTAAACATTTAAGTCTTGACGTTGGCGTCAAGAAATTTACAGAGCAATTTTATTCTTTAAACCAAAGTACGGATAGCGCAGTTATTTTTTAATTTTGAAACACTGATGAATATGTGAGTTTCTCTTAAAATCTAAATCAATCGTTAATGCCGAAATATCCTGTACCTTGTCGCTGGCGCTTAATAAAGATGACAACTTAAAGCTTCTTAAATTAGTTGAAAAATAAAGAACGCCTTGTTCTGTAAGCAACCTCATCGCTGCTTCAATTAACAGTTCATGATCACGTTGAATATCTAACGTTGATGCCATGCGTTTTGAATTAGAAAAACTTGGAGGATCTAAAAAAATCACATCAAACTGATCTCGAGTCACTTTGAGCCAATCCAAACAATCATATTGTATAAATTGATGTCTAGATACATCAATTTGATTGAGTTTAAAATTTTCTTCTGCCCAATTCAAATAAGTATTCGATAAATCAACATTCACCGTAAAAGCACCTGCCAACGCAGCATGAACACTAGCACTCCCTGTATAGCAAAAGCAATTTAAAAACCGTGTGCCTTTACTCAATTTTCCGAAGCCTAAACGCAATAATCTATGATCTAAAAATAGACCTGTGTCTAAGTAATCAGTTAAATTTACTTTAAACTTCGCATCACCCTCTTGAACAATGAGCATTTGTTTATCTTGATTGAGTTTTTCGTACTGATTTGTACCTTTTTGTTGTTTGCGTTGTTTTAAATGTACCTGGTCCACGGGTATATTTAAAATTTCAGGCACGATCTGTAACACATCAAAACGTCGCCTCTCTGCTTTTTTTACATCAATTGAACTTGGCGGAGCATATTCTTGCAACACAACATGATCATCGTAAAGATCAACCGCAAAAGCATATTCAGGTAAGTCTGCATCATAAAGACGATAACAAGTAATATGATTTCTATGTGCCCATTTTTTTAAATGTTGAAGATTCTTATGCAATCGATTCGCAAACATCGGTGCACCTGACGAGCGAATCATTGGACGCGGAGTCGCAAAATACTGGTTGTTTGCATCAAGCTGAATACAATAAAGCTTACAGACTAAGGCACCATTATAAATGGTATATTGCTTATGAGAACGCAGTCCAATCGCTTTTGCTAAGGTGATGCTCGAGGTCAAAATTGCAGCTTGCCAACCTTGATAATACGAGGAAAGCACGTCGCCCAATGTCTTATACAATGGAATTAAGTCCTCTTCCTCGTCTAAGCGGACCCCATAGGGAGGATTAGTAACTAATAAACCTTGTTGATGTGTCGGTCGAGCGTCTGCAATAGATAATGTTTTCCATTCAATCCACTCAGCAACACCTGCGCGCGCTGCATTCGCACGAGCGCGCTTGATCAATTCAGCATCTTGATCAGAACCAATTAATTTTATATCAGGTGCTTTTTTTATCATCGTTTCTGCATCTTTTCTCAAAGACTCCCAAAGAGAGATTTGATGCCCGTGCCACCATTGAAACGCCTGATCATGACGCAGTAGACCTGGCGCTTGATTAGCTGCCATCATTGCAGCTTCAATCACAAGCGTACCAGCACCACAGCATGGATCATGAAAACCAGAGTCTGATTGTTTTGGCCATTGTGCACGAATGAGTATAGCTGCAGCAACATGTTCTTTTAAAGGTGCAATACCCGTTTCAAGACGGTAGCCTCGTTGATGCAAGCTATATCCTGTAAAATCTAAACTGACCGTGATCATGTCATTTTTTAAATAAGCCTGAATCAACACTTGCGGTTTAATACGTTCAATATTTGGACGAATACCTTGTGTTTCTCGAAAATAATCAACGATCGCATCTTTGATGATCTGTGCACCAAATAAAGTATTGCGAAAATTAGGTGATTCACCATGAAAAGTAACAGCCAAAGACTTATCTGGAGAAAAAACACCATCCCAAGCAAATTGCCGGCACGTGGCATAAAGCGCATGTTGATTCTCTGCAGGGCCATTGAATAAAATTAAATGAACTCGGCTAGCAAGCCGTGACCATAAACACACGCGATAGATTGTTTCAAGCGAAACATCACCATAAACACCTTGGGGACTCACCCGTGCCACTGGAAAACTTAAATGTTTTAATTCTTCTTCCAAAAGATACTCAAACCCTTTGGGACAACTTACAAAGACCGGATATATCATTGAATAAAAGACCTTAAATAACGAAACAGCGTTCGACCAGCACCCGTGTGTTTTTCTTCTTCAATTTCTTCTATTGATTTTTTAATATGTTGTCGAAGCTGTTGGATATCAACCATGGGATACTGTTCTACAAAAGCAGTTAAAGCATCTTTTCCGCCTTTTATTAATCGCGTACGCCAAGTTTCCACGTCATGAAATGCTGCAGTTTTTGAACTATTTTGATTTTGTAATGCATCATAAGCCGCTAAAATTTCTGAACCACCTTCGGCCCGCATTAATTTACCAATCCACATTGCTTGACGCCGAACCGCACCATGGCTTTTGAGCGCTTTCGCTTCACAAATAGCCTGGTATAATTTTGCAGATAAGGGCAAGGTCTGTAATTGCTTTAAATTTAACGCAACAAGTTTGACACCAAGATCTTGGAAAGCATGTGCATCTCGTTTTTGTTGAGACTTGCTTTTGTTTTCTTCGCTCACATTTAGACCAAATAATCGAGTATAACATAATCATACCACATG
>CAMDJY010000090.1 GCA_945901145.1 Legionella genomosp. 1
TGCCATAAACTCATCTGAAATTTGATGAAATAAGGGCTTATCTGCTAGAAAGTCATTGCTAATCCCATGAACTTTAAACGCTCCGTGTTCCACCTCCCGTTCAGGATTTAAATACACATGAAATTGTCGACCTGTTAAACGCCGATTCACCAGCTCTAAACAGCCAATTTCAATCACTCGGTGTCCTTGTAATGGATCTAAACCTGTTGTTTCCGTATCAAGTACAATTTGTCGCATTGAACTAAGACCTCTCTTGATTTCTTAAATTTGCTAAATACTCATCAATAGCCTGATTAGCTAATAAATCAACGCGTTCATTTTCAGGATGACCTGAGTGTCCTTTAACCCAGTACCAGCGAATTTGATGTTTACTCGCAAGATCATCTAATTGCTGCCATAAATCTATGTTTTTCACTGGTTGTTTATTTGAATTTTGCCAACCTTTTTTTTTCCAACCCGAAAGCCACTCAGTCATGCCTAAGCGAACATATTGAGAGTCTGTATAAAGATCAACGTCACATGATTTTTTTAAAGCAGCTAAAGCTTCAATCGCAGCGGTGAGCTCCATCCGATTGTTTGTTGTTGCCGCCACACTGCCATATAATGTTTTTTCATGGCCATTCTGACGCAGTAAAGCCCCCCAACCACCAACACCAGGATTGCCCCGACAGGCACCATCAGTAAAAATTTCAACAAGCATAACACATTCATTCCAATTAACTATTTGATAATGATATCATGTTGAGCGAGTGACAAACACTATGATAGACTGGTCTTTTTGTTAAAAAAAGGTGCTCGGTGAACACAAAAATTCAGCAACATCCTCGCTCCTTACCTATTTTTTTTGCGACAGAAATGTGGGAACGCTATGGTTTTTATGTGGTGCAAACCTTACTTGCATTGTACTTAGCAATTCATTTTCAATGGCCAGACAAGCAGGTTTATGCGCTCGTTGGTTCATTTACTGCACTGACTTATATTTCTCCGGTTTTTGGCGGATGGATCGCCGATCATTTAATCGGTCAAAAAAGGGCTACTTTATTGGGTGCATTCTTCTTATTTTTAAGTTATCTCAGCATGAGTTATAGCACTTCACACCATTTCTTAATTAGCGCACTCGCAGGGATCACCGTTGGCACAGGATTGCTTAAATCCAATATTTCCTCACTGCTCGGCAGTGAATATCCTGAAAACTCACCCAATCGTCAGCGTGGATTTACTATTTTTTATATGGGGATTACGACGGGGATTATTCTTGGGACACTTTTACCCAGTATTTTAAATACTTATTTGGGCTGGGGAATATCTTTCGCAAGTGCTGCATTAGGAATTTTTATTGCTTTCTTAACATTTTACTGGGGCATTCAACACTTTGATATCCAAGATTGTCACCCACAAAAACACACATTAAGAAAGTCATTTCAAGCTTTTTTATTAGTATTATTAATCTGGTTTTCGGCTTTTTTAATCTTATATATTCCAGAGATGGCAGAAACAGCATTTATTGGCGTCACCACGCTATCACTGCTCTATTTGTGCTATACGGCCTATCACGAAAATCGTAAGCAAACCTATAAAACCCTATCAATTGCGCTTTTGTGCGTTATTTCAGCTATTTTTTTCGCTTTTTATTTTCAAATGTTTCTATCGTTTACCCTTTTTATTTTACGCGTTGTAGCACCAACACTCGGTGACATGGCCTTTCCCCCCCCCTATTTTGTTGCGATTCAAAGTATAGGCATGTTGATTGTAGGAAGTTATTTGGGACGTCAAACTGCTCATCTAACCATTCATCAGCAAGGTGTAAAAGCTGCTCATAAATTTCTTCTAGCGATGCTCATTACCATGCTGGCATTTGCATGCATCGCTTATGTAGCACACATGAGTCTTACAACACAAACATTAATCTCGCCACTATGTATTATTCCGACTTATCTGTTATTCTCAGTCGCTGAATTGCTTTTATCACCGACTGGTTTATGTGCCGTAACTTTATTGGCTAGTCGAAAAAAAGTCAGCACAATGATGGGAATATTTTTTGTTTCTTTAGGTAGCGGTGGTTTCTTAGGCGGGAAACTCGCTGAATTTACAGCAATTCCTCTGGATCAAATGCAAGATCTAGCCATCATAAAAGCCTACTATGCACAATCATTTCTCCAATTATTCAAGTTAAGTTGTGGTGCAGTACTACTATCATTGGGACTGACCTATTGTATTCAACGATTGATGTCTATTAGAAAAGGAATCAACTGACGACTTGCATCAAGTAATTGATAATCCGTCAATTCTTCGAGTGTTATCCAACGAAGATCCTGTTGGTTCTCGCAGCAACTTACGTTGCCCGTGTATTCGGACACATGATAAACATTGAGAACAACTGAGTATGCGGGATAGACATAAGTCACTGTATCTATATATTTCGCGTGCACAATGTCAACCCCTAACTCTTCTTTAACTTCACGAAATAACGCCTGTTCAGAAGTTTCACCTGGTTCTAATTTCCCACCAGGAAACTCCCACAAGCCACCTTGTCGAGCTCCTGATGCACGTTGGGTGATTAATAGACGCTTTGCGTCATCTACAAAGACAGCTACAGCGACATGCAAAACTTCCGTCATGCAATCCGTCCATGACACGTTTTATATTTTTTTTGAGATCCACAAGGACACAAATCATTGCGACCAATTTTTTGTTCATCTCGTTTAAAAGTAGCAACAACAATATTAGATTCAGCGGGATTAGGTGAATCAGATAATAGTCCATGCTCTTCTTCATGAATCAACTGTAGATCTGACACATATTCAGCCCGACGTTGTTCTTCTATGGCGTCTAAATCTTCAGGTCGAGTCACTTCTACCGTGAATAATAATTTAATAATGTCATACTTCATTTGATCTAACATCGAAGAAAATAAAGTAAACGCCTCGCGTTTATATTCTTGTTTTGGATCTTTTTGTGCATAACCCCGCAAGTGAATGCCTTGGCGCAAATGATCCATCGCTGCTAAGTGCTCACGCCAATGATTATCTAAAGTTTGTAAGATGACTGACTTTTCAAATTGCGCTAAAATTTCACGCGTCAAATGCTGTTCTTTAATTTGATAATAGTCATCGCTCAGCTGAATAATTTTTTCTTTAATTTGACTTGGCTGAATACTATGATCTGCTTCAAGCCAATGTTTAATTGGAATCGAAAGTTTAAAATCATCCTGGAATACACTAGTTAATGTATCGATATCCCATTGATCTTCTATACTTTGCGAAGGGACATACAAATCAACCAAATGACTAAATACTTCAACACGCATAGCGTTGATTGATTCTAACGGATCAGTCATAGCAATCACAGCTGCACGCTGTGAATAGATGACTTTGCGCTGTTCATTAGCAACATTATCATAAGATAATAACTGCTTACGTATATCAAAATGATGACCTTCTAATTTACGCTGAGCATTTTCAATCGCCTTAGTTACCAGAGTATGCTCAATTGGTTCTCCAGGCTTCATGCCTAAACGACGCATCAACGAAGCAACACGCTCCGATGCAAAAATTCTCATTAAATTATCATCAAGCGACAAATAAAAACGACTACTTCCTGGATCTCCTTGCCGACCGGCACGGCCACGCAATTGGTTATCGATTCGTCTCGATTCATGGCGTTCTGAACCAATAATACGTAAGCCACCTGCAGCAATGACCGTTTGATGACGCACTTGCCATTCGTCTTTAATATGCTGTTTCATCTCATCCGTTGCATCTGCGGGTAATTGACTTAACTCGGCAGACAAACTTCCACCCAAGACAATATCTGTCCCTCGGCCCGCCATATTCGTTGCAATCGTTACAACCCCTGGACGGCCTGCCTCAGCAATAATCTGCGCCTCTTGTTCGTGAAACTTTGCATTCAATACTTGGTGTGGAATTTTGGCTTGTTTTAATAAATGACTTAAATGTTCAGAGGCTTCAATAGATGCGGTTCCCACTAATACAGGTTGTTTGCGCAGCACACAATCCCGCACATCTTGAATCACAGCTTGATATTTATCTTCTTGCGTCAGATACACCAAATCTGACTCATCTTTTCGCGCCATCGAACGATTGGTTGGAATCACCACAACTTCTAAATCATAAATTTCATGAAATTCATACGCTTCAGTATCAGCAGTCCCTGTCATGCCAGCAAGTTTGTCATATAATCTAAAGAAATTTTGAAAAGTAATCGAAGCCAGGGTTTGATTTTCATTTTGAATGGACACACCTTCTTTCGCTTCTATTGCCTGATGCAATCCATCAGACCAACGTCTACCAGGCATAGTGCGCCCCGTATGTTCATCGACAATTACCACTTGATTATTTTGAACGATATAATCCACATCACGATGAAACATCACATGAGCTTTTAATGCAGCATTGACATGGTGCATCAGAATAATATTACTCGCGTGATACAAACTTTCTCCAGGCTCTAATAAACCAGATTCAATCAATAAATCTTCTATACGTTGGTGACCAAGTTCTGTCAAATGTGCCTGTTTTTGTTTTTCATCCAGCGTATAATCGCCAGCACCTTCAGGCTCAGTTTGTAAAACTAGCTGAGGAATAATTGTATTAATTTTCATATAAAGTGCGGAGCTATCTTCCGCTGCGCCTGAAATAATGAGCGGTGTTCTGGCCTCATCAATTAATATCGAATCAACTTCATCGACAATTGCGAAATTTAATTGTCCTTGTACTTTGTCTTCTGCACTGAAGACCATATTATCGCGCAAATAATCAAAACCAAATTCATTATTCGTCCCGTAAACAACATCTGCTTGATAAGCCGCTTGTTTATCATCATGCGGCATATCAGTATAAATAACACCTACTTTTAAACCGAGAAACTCAAAAATGGGGCGCATCCACTCACTATCTCGTTTTGCTAAATACTCATTGACGGTAATAATATGAACACTCTGTCCAGTGAGCGCATTTAAATAAGCAGGTAGGGATTCAGTCAGTGTTTTGCCCTCACCTGTTCTCATTTCAGCAATATTGCCCTCATGTAACACCATGCCACCGATTAATTGCACATCAAAATGGCGTAGACCTAACGTACGTACTGATGCTTCACGAACTACCGCAAAAGCCTCAGGTAATAACGCATCTAAGCTCTCCCCTCGTGTGAGCCGATGACGAAATATCTCAGTTTTAGCAGCCAATTCTGCATCGGTTAATATCTTAAGGTTTTGCTCAAAAGATTGAATGATTTCAACTGTTTTTTCCATGCGTCGCAACGTACGTTCATTGCGGCTACCAAATATTTTCTTCATCAATGTATTTAGCATGCCTAAAATAATCTCCGTGTCAGCGTTGAGGATCTTGAAGTAAAGTCGACTAATTTACTCGAATTTCAAGAGAAATACCATGCTGTTTTAGCATGAAAAACGTTCTTCCATCTCTGCCAAAATCTCTGCAGCATCTAACAGAAGTAAAAAATCATCTGATTGTTTCATGCTCATCAATTTAGCTTTCCATGCTCGAGCACCTGGAAGTGCGTGTGCGAGATTAAAAATTGGCTTTAAAATCAGTGCAGTCGACGTGTGATTGAGCGATTTTGATTGCAAGTATGCAATATACGATCTTAAAGCCTCTGCTCGAGTCATCAGGGGCGTACTTGGGTAAAGTGAATGATGCATTCGCCCAATCGCATAAGGATCATGACACGCAAGCCGTCCCACCATCACCCCATCCACGTGTTCTAAATGATCAAACATGGCTTCAACGGTTTGAATATGACCGTTGATAACGACTGGGATTTCTAGCAGTTGATGTTTAATACGATAAACATAATCATATTGTATCGGTGGAATCGTCCGATTTTGCTTAGGATTTAAGCCATTGAGCCAAGCTTTGCGAGCATGAACGATTAACTTGTCACAACCTGCATCGATTAATCGCTCTACAAAAGCCGCAAAAGATACATAATCATCTTGCTTTTCAATTCCAATACGCGTTTTTGCCGTCACCGGGATTGAAACAGCTTGCTTCATCTCGGCAATACAAGCAGCAACAAGGTCTGGTTCACGCATTAAGCACGCACCAAATCGACCAGCTTGCACTTTATCACTCGGGCAACCCAGATTTAAATTAATTTCAGCATATCCCATTGCTTCAGCTTGCTGCGCCACTTCAGCTAAAGCAACTGGATCTGCCCCGCCTACTTGTAAGGCCAATGCAGGAAGCTCTATCGCATCAAAAGCCAAAGCACGTTCGGGCTGATGACGAATCGCCCCAATGGTTTGCATCTCAGTATAAAGTAAAACATGAGGCGCCAAAATACGCATGAATACACGAAAATGCATATAAGTCCAATCGATCATGGGCGCAATGGCTAATGGTGAAATCAAATGGGGTAACAACATGTGCTAAACTTTTTAATGAAACGCCTATTGTACTCGATTTCAGTTATTGTTTAAAATATTTGCTTTGTATGGACAAAAGATGTCTGAAATCATAATTACAAATACGGCAATTTCACAAGTTAAATACTATCTATTAAACCTGCAACAAAACTTATGCGAGACTTTTGAATTGCTCGATGGCAAAGCTCGCTTCATCGAAGACGAATGGACACGGGCTGAAGGGGGCGGCGGGCTCTCTCGAATTTTACAACGCGGGGATACC
>CAMDJY010000091.1 GCA_945901145.1 Legionella genomosp. 1
CTATTCAAAATTTAATCCAAATTGCTCTTGCGTTACATTGCGAAGTGGGGGCGCTTATTCCACCGCTATCGGAATTAAAGAACGTAACCAAAGAAGAAAAATAAAGTCAGCACTAATGACTCATAGACGTCGATTGCAGTGTATTTTACAATACGAAGTGAATGTTATATGACATACTGACCACGCCATTTGCTATGCCTGATACGAGTGAATATCCCCGCTAACAATTTTGGAGTTCTAATAAAATATGCCAACCACGTTCAATCAAAAAATAAAGCAAAGCTATGACAAAATTGCCGAAACTTGGCACAAAGAAAGAGAATGGTATGTTGAGCAACCCTCAATTGATGAGGCAATTGCTCACTTAAAGCCAGGCGCTAAAATTTTAGACGCAGGGTGTGGGTCCGGAAAACCAATTGCCGCCTATCTGATTGAAAAAGGCTTTGATGTTTATGGTGTCGATATTTCGCCTCAATTGCTTCGATACGCAGAAAACATCATTCCCAAAAACAAACTCTTCGAGTCAGACCTATGTGATTTTAAAACAGACATTCAATTTGATGCGATTGTGTGTTGGTTCACTTTATTTCATATTCACGCAACACAACACTTGGAAATTTTAAGAAAACTATACTCGCTTTTGAAATCTGACGGCATCCTTTTAATCACTTTTGCTGATACCAGCCTGGCACCAGACGGAGAAGGCATTGCCATTCTTGATGAGTACACGATTGAATCTACGATGTTCGGCGAACGTTTTTCTCATAGTGGCCGACCCGCCCCCGAAAATACTCGCTTAACCCAAGAGGCTGGCTTTAAAATTATCATAGACAAAATAGACCAACGAGGAAATCAGGTCATACTGGCAAAGAGAAGTAAATGAAAACTACCCTTCTTGTTTAGATGGCAGCTTCTTCGTCTTAAGAAAATTATCAGCTGTCACAATCTTCTGTCCGGTTTTCTTTTCAAGCTCAACGCGCGCTTTCTTTGCAATGCCACCACCTTGCTTGCCTGCTATTTTATTTTCATCCAAACCAGTGGCAATGCTTGCCTCTGCAATTTGTCGCGTGGAAAGCTCAGCAAGTGCTGTAAAAATTAACTCAGCCTCACTCATGTGGTCTCGCAAATTCTGAGAGGTTAGGCCTTTCGTTTTTTTATGTTCTTTAACACTGACATCAGCCCACTCTTGATGAATGATGTTCGTGAGAATGGCAAACTCTTCTGATTCTTCAACACCATGGTCACGCCAATAGTCTGTTAATTTATTACGTGTCTCCTGCCCCATCATACGTTGCTGAATCCATTTTTCGCTACGACCATGTTTCTGCCAAGTTTCTCTGGCCCTATTCAGTGACAACGACGGGTCCGCCATTTCTTGCATACGCTCATAGCCTACTTTGGCAAGCCACAGTTTGATTGGTTCAGCCTTTGGGCTCGGAACAGACTGGATTAAGCGCAGTAATGTTTCTGCGGTAGCAACATCTGTTAAGTATTTTTTACCGTCAGCAGCTTCCAGTTTCAGTCGGTTACATTTTGTAACCGACTCACTCCCTTCCTTATTTAATCTGTTTTTCAAAACCTTCCAGTAGTTTCTAGCTGCTTGAGAGTCTGGTTGTTGAATCAAAGCCTGAATAACGTCAGTAACTGAAAAAAACCACATCTCAGTTTTTTCATCATAGACACGTCGTATTTTGTATTCCTCGAAAATGGCTGGATTGCTCATGATATTCCTTTATTATTTAGTCAAAACACCTCGGCATTTAAGAAGAGTATTCTATAGTGCGTGCTTCTTTAATTAAATAGGCTTGCATTCGATTGAGCTCTCTTTTCCACTGGGTGAAAGCTTGCTGCATTTTCTTTACCTCAAAACAACAACCACCATGCTTATAGGCATTCATTTTGCTTTTATCGGTGTTTGTCAATAAGGTTGTCGCCTCAAGCTTAAATTTTTTACACTAATCGAGCGTGTCCATACTGACGCACCGCGTCCGCGGTTTGTCGACTGGCATCGCCCGCGCCGTCCAAGCGCTCCTGCTCAGCCAGTTCTCTATCAGACCTGAGCCACTCCGCTACATCCTCATCATTAGACGCAGACTGGTTGTTATCTCTGTTTTTTCTGTTCGGATTCAACCAAAAGGTTGCAAGTTCATCTCAACCTCCTTGCTTTTACACTTGTTGGTTGATACTCATGTCCTTATGAGAGCGGATAGGGTCTCCCACGTTTACACCTTCACTTTCGTTGCTCGCCATGCTCTCCGACCCCGGGGTTGATAAGTATCCCTGCCGATTACTGGTTTACTCATTGTTGCCTTCTGGTTCTTGAATACCATCGACCAACCCTCAACATAAAATTAACGGGGCTCAATCACTTCAGTCTCGCGACTTACGGCTTGCAACTTCCTCTACCTACGCTTAATCTGCTCCGTTACCGCAGCAAACCCAAGGCTGAGTACGAAATGCGTTCGGTCACGCTTTTCCGGTGGCACTTGCAGCCACTAGTGGTAGTGCACTTTCGTGGCGCACTCAAGCTTTTTTTTAATTTTTTTTATTTCCGCACGCCTACAGAAAGGACACACAAATTCTCTTAGCGGAGCGTTTATTAGGTTGGTTACATCAAAGTTGGGGAAATGAGTGTATTTCATTACCTGATGTTTACCAACGCAGTTTGAGCGCGGTTAACAGCAAAGCGAAAGCACTTCCCTTGATCGCATTACTTGAAGACCATGGGTGGCTTGTAAAACTTCAAAACGGTCAACTAATCGATGGAAAATTTCGTCGTGATGTTTGGCGTATCATAACGAATTAAAACCTCACGATTATCCAATAAACATTGTTAAGTAAGGAGTATTTATGAAACAAGATCTTGATGCGGTAAAGGTGAATAGTTATGAACTGTCAGCATTTAATGCAACCAAGCATGGTATTTTATCACGTCATACCGTTTTACCTTGGGAAAGCACAGAAGAGTATCGCGCATTGCTGGACTCACTCTATGCTGATCTTGGACCTCAAACGGTAATTGAAAATCATTTAATTGAAGAAATGGCCGGTGTCATCTGGAGAAAGGAACGACTCAAAAAAGCAGAGCAGGCAGTTTACATTGAGCAAGATAAAGAATCCTATTCATCGCATGATGTTAAACAAAAACTTGCCAAAGAATATGCGTTGTTGCCATTAATGCGTTATGAAATTCATCTAGATAGAAAACTCGAAAGAGTTTTGAGTGTTTATTATAAATTGAAAGAATTGGGTTCTTCGCCTGATCACCAATCATAATCATGGGCAAGTTTTTTGAGGAATTATAATCCAGGTTGAAAAAGTGCCACAAAGTGGTATACTAATAGAATAAGAGGTGCAGTATGAGGGTTTTTAAAACCAAATTATTTAGTCGGCGGGCAAAAGATATGGGGTTAGACGATAACGTTCTATTCAACGCAGCAAAAGAACTGTCACAGGGAGCCTATGAGGCTAATTTGGGCGGGAATATTTACAAAAAGCGTATAGCCCTAGGCAATCGTGGTAAAAGCGGTGGCGCGAGAACCATAGTTGCATTCAAAATAAAAGATAAAGCTATTTTTCTTTATGGATTTCCTAAAAATGAACGTGGGAATATCACTCAAAAAGAGGAAATGGCGTTAAAAGGCTTAGCCGAAGTGTTTTTAAGTTACGGTGATCGCCAAATTGACGGTGCTATTAAAACAGGCGACTTAATTGAGGTGTATGATGAACAAAGCCATTAAATCTCCAAAAAAGAAAGAGAAACACAGTGATATTCTAACCACAGTCCACGAGACGGCTAAAAGCCTCTATGATTCTGGTCTGATGAATATTGCAACAATGCATACTTTTGATGTGATGTGTTTACCCACGGTTCGTGATCTAACGCCTAGAGAGATTAAACAAATTCGACTTAAAGAGAAATTAAGTCAGCCCGTGTTTGCTGAATATTTAAATGCAAGCGCGGCGACAATTAAAAAATGGGAGACTGGTGAAAAACACCCCACAGGCCCTGCTTTGAAGTTGTTAAATCTGATTGCAGATAAAGGATTAAGCATTTTAACGTAAATTAATTTGTTCAATTAGTCACCTTGTTTTAGGTGGGTTCATGTCATATTCTCATAAAAATTGTGTGCTTTACACTCGTGTTTCGTCCAAGGAGCAAGAAAAAGAGGGATTCTCTATTCCTGCTCAACAAAAGCTGTTACGCACTTATGCAGTGGACAACCAATTCCTCGTTGCGAAAGAGTTTCAAGATATAGAAACAGCAAAGCAATCGGGTCGAGTAGGCTTTGCAGATATGATGAACTTTCTCACGGCGAATCCCTCCATTAAAACGTTACTGGTTGAAAAAACGGATCGACTGTACCGTAATTTAAAAGATTGGGTCACTATTGATGAACTAAATCTTGAAGTGCATTTTGTAAAAGAAAATGAAGTGTTGTCAGATAGTTCGCGGTCAAGCGAAAAATTTATGCATGGTATTCGCGTACTCATGGCTAAAAATTACATTGATAATCTCTCTGAAGAAACACGCAAAGGTATGAATGAAAAGGCAGAGCAAGGGATTTGGCCTTCTTTCGCACCACTTGGCTATTTGAATATTACTGGAGACGATGGAAAAAAGATCATTATTCCCGACAAAGATAATGCTCAGTTTATTGTACAGCTTTACGAATGGTATGGTTCAGGAAAACACAGTATTAAAGAGTTGGCTAAGATGGCAAAAGAATCAGGGATGATTTTTCGTAAAAGTAAGAACCCCGTTAATAAATCAACCATTCAAAAAATTCTACGCAACCGCATTTACATGGGTGAGTTTGAATGGAATCAAAAAATTCACAAAGGAAATCACCAACCGCTTGTCTCTACTGAACTATGGGAGCAATGCCAACAAATCTTATCTGGCCGTTACAGCGTACGCACTAAAAGCACTAAGCATCAATTTGCATTCAGTGGATTGATTACTTGCGGCCACTGTCATCGCGGTTTGGTAGGCGAAATTAAGAAAGGGAAGTACATTTATTACCACTGCACTGGCCATAAAGGCAAATGCCCAGAACCTTATGTTCGAGAAGAAGTGTTGGAAGAAAAGTTCAGTAATCTTGTTAAGAAGCTACAATTTACACCAGAGATCTTAGAGTGGATTAAAGAGGCCTTATTACAAAGCAATCAAGATGTTCGGCAATTTCATGACGAAGCGATAGATCGCTTACAAGCAGAGTACCAAAAATTAGAATCACGTATTCAAGCGATGTATATCGATAAGCTTGATGGAAAAATTCTAGGGGATTTTTTTGAATCGATGTCGAGTAAATGGCGTGAGGAGCAATCTACTTTATTAAGCGATATTCAAAAACATCAAAATGCAAGCCAGCATTATCTGCTAGAAGGGATTCAATTGATCGAACTCGCACGGAATGCTTATAGCCTCTTCATTCAGCAGGTTCCAACAGAAAAACGACGGTTACTGCAATTTCTAGTATCGAACTCGTCTTGGGCACATCAAGAGCTACAAGTAGAATTGAGGCAACCATTTGATTTAATTATGAAATTAACAGATCAAATACACGCTGCTGAAGAGTTTAATATCGAAAAACCTACCACTTTTGAAAACTGGCTCCCCGGGACGGGCTCGAACCGCCGACCTAATGATTAACAGTTATAAAATACTGGCTTTTAATGACTTCCACCCACTTTTAATTTCTTTTGACACCCTATTGTTTATATAGCCTTTAGCTTATGATATGTCATAAATTCTTTTAACACGTTTTAATTGTTATTTAGACACATGTTCGACACGTAAATTGGAAGTATAAATGAAAATCACTAAATCTGCAGTTGATAAATTACCCATACCCGTTGCAGAGACCCCGGGTAAGACCGCGCAAAAACGTTATTACGACGATAACATGAAGGGATTTGGTGTTCGGGTAACCTCAGGCGGTACGAAAGCGTTCTTTGTTGAGAAACTCATTAAAAAGAAACTTTGTCGCATTACATTAGGTCGTTACCCAGAGCTAACGGTTGAAATGGCACGAAAAGAGGTACAAAAATTACTGGGTCAAATTGCTATTGGAATGGATCCTGTTGCTGAGAAACGTGCTGAAAAAATGCGTGAAGTTACATTAAATGAGGTATTTAATGATTATATTCAAGCACGTAAATCACTAAAGCATAATACGCTATATAATTACAAAAAGGTTTTAAGTACAGCTTTTGCTGGCTGGGGGGATAAATCCTGTCTTTCCATCACAAAAGATAAAGTAGCTAAGCACCATGAAAAATTAGGGAAAGAAAATGGTGAAGCTTATGCCAATTTAGCCATGCGCCTACTGCGCGCACTTTTTAATTTTGCTGCTGGTCAATATGAAGATGCACAAGGTAAATCATTGATCACTGAAAATCCTGTTAATCGCTTATCACAAACTAGAGCTTGGTATCGAGTGGAACCACGTCAGACATTTATTAAAAGTCATGATCTGGCGGCATGGTATGACGGTGTGCAGAAATTACAAAATGAGGTATTGCGCGATTATCTTTTGTTGCTGATACTTTGCGGCCTTCGCAGACAAGAG
>CAMDJY010000092.1 GCA_945901145.1 Legionella genomosp. 1
GGCCATTTTCTAGCGGTATGAATAATTCGAACCACGTATAAGACGTCTTGTTGTATTTGATAAATAATAATCAAAGGTGTTCCGCTGACAACCAGTTCTTTAGTATTGGGAACGCGTCCTGTACGGCCCATGCTTGGGAATGTGGCAATATTTTCAATGGCTTCTATAACGCGTTTAACAACTGCAAGTGCTGCATTGGGTTTGTCTTGACCGATATAGTCTTTAACGGATTGCAAATCTTGAAATGCAAGCTTGGTTATTTTGATATTCAATCAAGTGACCCCAAATTTTTTTTGACATCTATAAAATCAATGACATCGCCTTGATTAATTTCTTTCAATCCACTTTGTATAGCCTGAACTTGCCATTCATGAATATCTAAATATTCTTCAATAGCTTCAGCTGCTAAATAAGATTTCGAGCGATCAACTGATGCAGCTAAGTTTTCTAAACGCTGTGCTATAGACGTAGGAACTCGAACTGAAATAAGAGCAGATGGGGCAGCCATAATCACCTTAATGTATACATTGTAATGAAAAATAAATTATATGTATATAATAGCATCTTTTATACATCATGCAAGTAAGATAGATAACGTACCGTATCCATCTCACTTTCTATTTTAATGATTTTTTCGTAAGTCCTAGCCATGTCAAATTTGTCATGACTACTTAATCTATAGAAACCATCACCAGTATTTTTCAGTTTCAGGTTCGTGGACGCTCATCTCGACAAATCCATTTTGGGGGTTTCTTGCTACGTGCTTTCTGGGTTGCTTCGTCGCTACGCTTGCAATGACGGCGGAAAAAAAGCTCCTCGAAAATGACGACGGCAAGGATAATCACGGTGCCCTCCCGCTTGAAAATAAATCAACCACACGATCCGCCATGCGGATGGTCTCTTCGCGGTGGGCGACGATGACTTGTGTGATGTTTAGTTGAGCTAATGCTTGATTCATGCGTTGTTCGTTTTCTTGGTCTAGATGACTGGTGGCCTCGTCTAAAAATAAAATCTTTGGCTTTTTGTATAACGCGCGGGCGAGTAATACTCTTTGCTTTTGACCGCCTGATAAACTCGACCCCATGTCGCCTACGCGCGTTTGATAACCCATAGGGAATTGGACAATGGTCTCATGAATACAGGCTAACTGCGCGACCGTATATACCCACTCCCAATTCACCTCATCATCAAAAAAAGTAATATTGTCAACAAGCGAACCACTGAATAAGGCATCTTCTTGCATCACCGCTGCCGTCAGTAAACGATATTGTTTATAGCCAAATTGCTGCAAAGGCATCCCATCAATTAAAATCTCCCCGTGCGTTGGCATCAATAAACCCATCATCAACTTTAACAACGTTGACTTCCCACGCCCAGATGCACCAATGATGGCCACTTTTTCTCCAGGCTGAATGCTTAAATCAATCCCTTGAAAAATCATCGGCGACATCGCGTCATATTGAAACGCGACGTTTTGTAACACCAATTCGCCGCGTATATTTTGATGATCAACTGCCTGAGGGCTGATAGGAGGCACATCGACAAACTCCGGTGCCTCTGAGACAATATCGTTCAAACGGTCTAATTGAATTGTAATCAGCTGATAATCAAACCAATGCTGAATAAACGAAGACGACTTGCTGACCAGTAATTGTCGATACGCCAAAAAAGCAAATAGCATACCCAAAGATAATTCATGATTCACAACAAATAACGCCCCAATACAAACCACGCCAATATACTCAAGATTAAGTAGTAAATGACCCATGCCCTGATACAGCACGTGCATACGCTCAACCCGAATATCACTGTTTAATGCATCGATGAATTGATTTCCCCAAACTTTAAGCTGCGCCTGTTCTTTTAAAAAAGCTTTGATTGGTAAAATAGCTTGTAAAGACTCTAAAAATATACTCGCAACCTGCGCGTGTCGATGCGTTGACTCTGTCATTTGTGCTTTTAACATGCGAAATGATAAATAACGAGCGCCAATGTACACTCCCAAAATCAATATCACGATACTGGTTAATACCCGACTATAAACTAACATCACGCTAAGATTTAAAATCATCATCACGCCGTCCAAGATCATCGTGACTAAATCGACACCTACCTTGCGCTGAATTTCATGAATAGAATTGATTTTTGATTGTAAATCGCCTTTATTGCGTGCCATAAAAAAATGCAAGGGCAACTGGAACAAATGCCGCATCACCGATGTTGTAAATTTCTCAGTCAAATGCATTCTGAGATACAGCACCATATTGCCGCGAATCAACTCAGAACAAGCTTGCATACCGACTAAAATCATAAAACCAATCGTCAGCATCGGTAAATTATGATGATCACTAGAGCTCACTACTTGATCAGTCACATACTGCATAAACAAAGGACTGGCTAAATTTAAGCACTCAATGGATAAGGATAAGAGTAATAAACAGCTGATGAAGGATTTGACACCCCCTATTAGTTTGACTAAATCAACTAATGTTAATTTTGAGCGCGATTTTATCATTTTAAAATTTACGGATTTTTCAACCTCAAGCACAATCCCTGTGTATGCTTTTGAAACCTCCGGCCAAGTCAAATGACGAATGCCGATGGCTGGATCATGAATCGTCACTCGGTGTCTACCGACTTTTTTTAACACCACAAAATGATTCATATTCCAATGTAAAATTGCCGGAGATTTTACAAAATAAAGCTCTTCTAATGCCACTCGCAGCGCACGTGACTCAAATCCGAGATGATCAAATAACTCCATCATATCGCGTAAATTCACGCCTTTTAATGACGGTTTGGCGATCTTTCTTAAGCCTGCCAGATCAAGCTGATGACCAAAAAATTGACTAATCATGGCGATGCATGCGTGCCCGCATTCAGCCACTTCATCTTGCAAAATACAGGGCAACCGCGGCCGTCGATGAAATAATAATTTTTTTACCAAAGAAGTCATACGACTGACTCCTGCATCGCACTCAACAATGGATCAAAAATCCACTGCCAAACTCTGCGCTTAGCCCCTATCACAGTCGCTGAAAGGGTCATCCCTTGCTGGATAAAATGCCGTTTACCATAGATTAAAACATAGGGCTTATCTAAAGTTGCTTGAACTTTATAATAAGGCTGTTTGATTAAAATGGGCTTATTTTCATCTTGGTCCGTGAGCACCGTTTTACCAATTGAGCGAATCACGCCGCGAGCAGTGCCAAAACGTTGATAAGGATAAGCATCATAATGAATCGCAATTTCCTCTTCTGTTTGAATAAACCCGGCTTTGCTCATGGGAATAAATAATTCAGCAATAAAACCTGTATTTTTTGGCAAAATATTCATCAATGGCTTGTCTGCACTGGTTTGCTGGCCTGGATGCACCATCAAGTTAGCAATCACCCCTGCGATCGGTGCGCGCACCACATAACTTCGCGCGTGCTTTTCACGCAATAACTCCATATCCAGCTGGTGCTTTTGGGCGTCTAGAGCCTGAATTTCATCACGCTTGCCGTCATACAGCGACGTTGAAATATATTTTTTTCTAAGCAATGGTTCCAGCCGTTTGAGATAAGCGCGTTTATAAGTCAGCGCTTGTTCTATCATATTGATTCTTTTTTGTATTTTCTTTTGTATTTTCTTTTGTAAAGCTAAGGCAAGTTGTTGTGTATCCACCAGAAATAAAGGTTCTCCTAATTTAACTGGTGCCCCCTGGTGAACATATGATTTCCTAATAATACCAGGTTGTTTTGCATAGACTTGCGTCACCCCATCGGTTGCATTAATAAAACCCACCACGGTGCATTTTTCAGAAAATTCGGCAAAGATAATAAACATTATCAGACAAAACGTTAATAAACCAAAGCCTACAGTCGCCCCAATATAAAGACGTGGCGTATTCATGAAAACCCGACCTAAGTGCTCTTGCTTAACATGCAACACTTCAGGTCTGAACAACGAGGCGTTGGTCATAAACTTATACAACAGACTTTTTAGACTTTTTAAACCAACTTTGCCATGCTTCTATATTGTTGCCGAAATCTTGACCGCTGATTTCTTTCAAAATATTGTAAGCAATATCATGATGGTCGGGTTGTTTCATCGCTAAAATTGCTAACAATGGCTCTTGTCCATATTGAATTAAATATTGCTTGACTAATTTTGACTTAGCCGTTGCTGACAAAACAAACAAAGACTTATTTCTGTCAGTCAATGAAGGAGAATCCAAAAGCGTCAAAAAAGGCTTTGGATCAATGTCAATGATCTCAGCCTTTGCTGAAGTCATCGCAATCACACGAATAACATTATTGCGTACCTCCTCATCAGGATCATTGAGATGCGGTAATAATATCGAAATAATTTCATGTGGATTTTTAAAATGTCCGACATAAAATACTGCAGCAGCTCGGCGCTCTGGATCTGGATCAGTATTCATCGTATTTAGTATCAAAGTTTTTTGTTGTTGGGCGGCCTCATTAAAAATTTCTAGATAAGGTTTTAATTTCGGGTGATGAAATCCCATGGAACAGTGATAAACCGGGCAATCTTCAGATGTTTTTTTTAATTCATCAGCTAAAAAAAGCTCCATACCGATAAGACTATATTCATCCATTTTATCGATGATGTCATGCTTTTTCGGATAGTTTTTTCGAGGATGCAATTTATTTTTGATAAAATGTAATCTGTCTTTTTGCTTGTCAGTCACAACATCAAGCGTCACACAATAATCATTGCCCGCATAATAAACAGCTTCTGGCCAGGCATACACATAATGTTCTTGCTGTTTTATTTCATCGAGCGTTTTTGCTAATTTTTTATGCAATTGTTCGGCTTGTTTCGATTCGAAAAATCCAGAAGGATCTTTAGTCTTCCCTTGATGTATCTCTTCGAAGATATTCGCAATCCGTTTGCCATAACGCTGAAGAATCTTTTGAGATTCTTCAGCACTGACACCATAAACATCCAGATCATGAGCCGCATTTACATGCAATGAAAACAGCAAACACCCTAAAATTAAACAGTAGTTCATAAAAATCCTTAATTAAGATGAGATGGCGCTCGATTCAAGTCAACATGACGCTGTCTATTGGCTGTAAAAATAGGTTCAACCTGATTCCAATATTGCGTAATGCGATGCTCTCGCTGTTTGCCTTCTAACGATGAATCCACCCCCTGATTTGTCAAAAACTGAACAAACAAATCAAGCATAGGAAACACAGGATTATATTCCTCAATCCACAAGAACTGACCTTGCTCATTGACTTCAAGAAAAATATATTCATCATCAGGCGTCACAATAAAATCAAACGTTCCAAACACAATACCAATTCGGTACATAAATGCACGAATTTGCTCTTGTAATACCTGCGGCAATTCGTATGGCTCTATTGCTAAAGTCCCCTCACGAATAGCACGCCAATCCACTTGACCGTCTGCATGTACTTGCGAATCTAATTTTGCTGCAACGATATGTCTGCCAAAACAGGTGATGCGTAGTTCATACTTCTTTTTTACTTCTTTTTGAAAAATACCAGGCGTTCTTTGTAAAGATTGATTTGTAGGTAAATCAACGAATCCTAAACGCGCGGTATAGGCAATTTTGACACAATCTTTTTCAAACCAAAAATTCGAACACAGCGGTTTATAGATTACACCTTCATGCTCATAATTTAAAAGAAAATAACGAATTTCTTTTGGATCATTAGAACATAATGTCATCGGCACTTTCATACCACATTCCTGTGCAATTTTTAATTGTAATAATTTAAAATTGGCACGGTTTGCAGCTTCTTTTGAATTTACCCACCAAGCATGAGACGCAAATGTATGAGTAAACGATTCATAAAATAATACATTTTCACGCGTTACAAAACGATAATCATCAGGATGGACATACTCCTCTGGAATATAAGGTTTACGCGCGCGTCGCCACCAAACGACATCATAATCATTTTCAACAATTGCATGATACTGGTCTTCACTGCGCCAACGGTAACGATCAGCATCAACATAAATTGAATTTTTCAATGAGGTGGGTTGATCTGCTGTAAACATCAACGTCACATCATGTTCCATTGTTTCTAAAGCAAGTTTCACCAAAATAGCATGCGCATCATCTGGTTCGGTTGGAATTAAAAATTTCACGGGATCTCCTTGTTCCATGAGCCAAACACCGTCTTTTTAGACAAGGCGGTGTCATGATTTAATAATGATTCAATGAATGTTTGTTTATTTATAAATCGACCGTGATATCCAGCGATGCGTCCAAACTTTTAAAATCCCCTCCAGAGGGATGTAAGGTTTTTCTAGAGCTCATGATATTGATGAATGAGCCACCCCCACCTCCAGAAACATCGTTTAACAGATCAGGTTGTACTTGCTTGGCGAGATTATATGCGAGCACTCGCTTTTTCTTCATTTCCATTATTTCTCCTTGGTTTAAGTGCTTAACGGTGTAAATCCTTTTACTCGTTAAGCAAAGTTGCATCCTTGCGGCTTCTTCCTTGAAAATTGAGACGATCAT
>CAMDJY010000093.1 GCA_945901145.1 Legionella genomosp. 1
AAAGTAGTACGTTTAACTCCCGTCAATCTACGAAAATTGTCCGCCGACTCTTCTTTAACTTGCTCAAACCTCATCGACATCCTTGCCAAAAATTAACAAGTTTAATCAATTTCTGAGGTTATGCAAGAGCTCTATTGTTGGGCCAAGGCCCAACCTACTATGTCGGCATGTAACATGTAAAAAGTGTCTTGATAACTTCCCAGCAACGCGTTACATTAAAAAGCTAGATGATTTATAAATAAGATAATCTATGTACCAAATCATTCTGCATGCAACTGATTTAAGCGATGCGCATTTTCATTGGTGTCAACAGGCCTTAGCCATTGCAAAGCGATTTGATGCCGAGCTATATTTGTTACATGTCATCGAACCTCCTGCGAGTTTGCAATTAGCACAAGGTTTGGGGTTTGCTGAATTTGATTATCCTGTGAAAGAAGATGCCGAAGCTGTATTGAACACAGTGGGTGAGGCTTTACAAATACCTGCATCTCATCTATTTGTCGAAGTCGGATCGATTAAAAACCACACGTTGGAAAAAATCAAAACGCTTGATGCCGATTTGTTGATCATCGGCAGCCATACACCAGACCGTCTTCCTGCTTTTTTAGGCACAACTGCTCACAGTATTATTGAAGCAGTTCCTTGCGATATTTTAACTTTGAAGAAGTAAGTATTTGACTTGAATCCGGATTCATAACTATAATTTTAGTAGCTACAATATGAAGCTACTTTAAAGGTGAATTATGGCACACATCAAAACAATCGGTAAACGTGAGTTTATTCAACACACCAGTAAGTATATCAAGCTAGTTGAAGAGCAAGGACAAGAACTTGTCATTACTCATCACAATCGGCCCGATCTTGTGCTATCAAAAATCAAATTAAAGTCTCTTCATGATTTGCGTGGTTCAGTTACCGTTAAAATCCATGGAGACATCAATGAATCAATTCTCCCAGGCTATGATCAGTGGTAATTTTAGACACTTGCGCAATCATTGAAGCATTGCAACCCAGGCCTTCATTTTCAGCAAAAACTGAAAAACTTATTAATGCGGGAGCTTATGTTCTGTCGATTTCATTCGCCGAAATTGCTTGCAAAATAAAAGCAGGAAAATTGGAACTGAATATTTCCACGCAAAAGCTGCTCGAAAACTATAGCCAGATTCAAGAGATAGAAATCATAGATATTGGCGTGACTGAATGGCTCGATTCTATTGACTTGGCATGGGATAACAATCGCGATCCAGCTGATCGCGTCATCACTGCGTTCGCTATCGAAAAGAAGTCTGCAATTGTGACTACGGATCAAAAAATAGCGCAGTTTTATTCAAAGATTATATGGTAATCACGCTAACTTAATACCAGCCGACACTGCTGATATTACAAGAGCCACAGGTTGGTTCACAGTCGCTCACCGTCTGACAGCAGCCAGATAAGACCACCAAAGTTACAACCCAAAATAGTCTGCACAGTTTAGAATTCATAACGCTGTCCTTGTGATTTGAATTGATTAATTACATTATAAGCTAATAATTCAAAATTCGCACAAAGACAGGCGTAGGTAGCTATGCACCCTTGGAAGAGGGTTTATTATGAACATCACGTTCTGGATCAGCAAGATCTTGCTTTTTGTTCACAGAAAATAATCCTAATTTGGATGATTCTGGTTTTTTACTGAGTTTAGATTGATCTTTTACCGAATCTTGCAAACTACTGTAGATAATGTCACGTTCAGACTTGTAAATATGAAGTGCTCTTAATATTCCAACCAGCCATTGCACCAACCAGCCAAACGTGAAAGCATCATAATGATGATAATCTAAGAGCACATGCTTAAATCTTGGTTGCTCAACTTGAAGTTTAATATCGGCAATTTGTTTTGTAATGGCATCACCAGACTTAAGGATTGCGTTGAGGCGAGTGATTAACGCACTCTTCGCTTGAAGTGTTGTTTGACTTTCAAAAGATAGTTTATGACGTTTTAAGTTTCTACGCTCGCTTATAATATACCCATTCAACTCATCGATAGCCACTTTAATTGATTCCAATTGAAGATAGGGCTCTAAATACTGTTTTTCGAACGCAAAAACTTCTTTCGCTAAAAATTGACGTGCTTGTTCATGGATATCATCAGGCCGCTTAATCGCTTTAAAATAGTCTTGTTCTTTCGTTTGAATATGTGCAGCCAAGGCTTGATCATAGGCATCTGCACTATAAAGAATGCCTTTGGCTTTACTTTTGTGAGCTGCCAATTCTTGACTAATGGCCTCTCGAATATACTGACGCTCAAATTCATGATTTAAGTTTATTTGACCATCGAGTTGAGATTTTAAAAATGAGACGCGATCTTGAATTGCTGCCACTTGTATTTTTTTAGTATTAATTAATCCCTGTGTATAAGCATGATAAATACGCACCAAATGAATGATATGCTCATGCTTTAAATGCGTTCTTTCTTGAGCAGTTGCAGGCCTTGCATTTAACAATAAATTGACCTCATCTTCACTGCAAATATTTAAATAATTGTTTTTACAGTTTTTATAGGTTTCTGATTCCTTCATCAGAGGCACTAAACGATTAAATATATCGATGATGTCTTCATCTGTACCAGGCGCGCGACCATTTAAAAATTTCTGAGCCAAATCCAGATTTTTCTCGAGCTGCTCAGTATAACTTTGTGTATCTTTAAGTCTTTTTTCAGCAGCTTGTATGCGCTTTTCAAAAGGTCTTGAACTTGATGCTAAATCAATTTGGTACCAAGATGAGCTCATTGATTTAATTAACCCTTGATAATAAGCATCCAACAATTTTTTCATCGTTACGGTAAGCAAGCCTGATTTGACGCAGAATTTTTCTTCCCATTCATCGGCTTCAACCAGTGCGTCAGCCAAAATTTCAGTATTAAATACCTCAAGATTATCACTGACCGCTGTATGCGTAGCTGATGCAAAATTCTCCCATCTATTTGTTATTTTTGTAAACAAATCAACCACAGCTCGGGAATTTAGGATTAATTTAACCCGAGAATCAGAATCATTAATAATATCTTGTGCTTTTTCTGAAAAATCATCAGCAAACTGATGCGCTTCTTTAAAGCTATTTTTGTCTCGCTTTTCAATCTGTCGTGTCAAAACCATCAACGAATTCAGGCAATAAAAAATTGTATTTCTTGGTTTTGCAGCTAAATCTTGTTCGGGTTTTATGGGATTATGGGGTTCTTTAAGTGTCTGCAAGGACGCCAAGCTTTCTTTGCAATAATTCACTAATTCAGAAGATACCTGGGAAACATAAGGATCTTTAGCAACTAAATCAAGTAACCCGTAAGCTGAGCTGATATGATAGTAAATCAGATAAACGCGGTAAGAATAGAACTCTTTTGTAGTTTTATCATTTAAATGCTCAAGCTGTAACGCAGCTTCTTTAATATGAAACAAGACATTTGTAAATCGCTTAATATTCAGGGCCTGCTGTGATTCTTGTAAAATTTTAATTGCCGGATCAATTTTAGTGTAATCAGCTAGATCGGCCTCAGGATAAGGGATCGTTTTAGATTGCAAAAACACATGAGTGTATACGCCTTGCCAAAAATCAGGCTGCTTAATTTTCAAATCATCTAAAAGTGTTGGATTGAGTAAACCTGCATATTCATTTAATTTGCCATATAAAAATTTAAATTGCTCTTCAGCGCACGGCTTTCTAATTAAAAAATGAGCCCTTGGTGCATCTATAAGATTAGGCGTTAACCTCTGATGCATTGCTGCTTGCGTCATCTTTTGCTGAATCAATGCCAGAAGTTCGGCAATACGTGCTTCATATTGCTTTAACTCTTTCTGATAACGTTTGTCAATTTTTGAGATAAAATTACTGAGTCGCTTAACGACGCATTGATTTTGCTCTGGAGAATGCAGAGATAAAGCATGAATAATATCACGGTCCAATTGTTCCACACGCGCCTGATTGGACTTTTGACTTAAAGCCGTGATGACACTCGGTTGAAACAGCGTATACAAATTGCGTAGTTCATTGAAATTTTCTGAAGGAGATGCTTGTAAAAATTTATGATAAGCCGTTTTAGCATCATAAATCTTATTGCGCTGGGCAACATATGCCTGATGCAGCATCAGAGCCTGATCTAAAGTTAAATCCTGATGCGGTTCATCATCAACAGCAAAAGCATTAAGATTAACATCATAAGGGTTCTGTAAAATACCATCCATTGACTCATAAAGATAAGTCACCAAATCACCATTCAATTGCCTTTGAAATTCTATTGTCGCGGCTTCTTTTTCAAAAAAGGCATCCAACTTATTTTGAGTTTGTTGAATTAATTTCTGTTCAATGCGATCGTCTGCTTTTTTGCTCATCAATGCTGTGACGATTTTGTTACTTGCTAGTAAATCCAGTTTTTCAACTGTAGGCTGAATGATGGCATACAATCGAATTAATTGATGCTTAGTTGCCTCATCAAGCTGATTTGGATGGTTATTTAAAATTTTAAAAAATTCGTCTGAAGCTTGACAATATTTTTCGCATCTCACATGCGCAGTTTCCCGCGCTGCTTGACGTTGATAAGCCGCGTGCAGTCGACCATGAAGAAACGAGGCATCTTCTAACACAGAAACATCCTGACCCTGCTCTTTAAAATCAACAAAGCCCTCAACACAACTGATAAGCGTTTTATAAAATGGCTTTAAACTCGCCATGATTGGACGGGTTAAATTTCCTGATCGAATCATGGTTTCTTCTTCAATTTTATCAATTGCGATGACAATATTGAGCAAATATTCTTTTTTTAATTTGGCAAGCATAGAACGAATCAAATCTTGATTGGTATCATATAGCGTGCCCGCTTCAGTTAAAATCGTCATAACGATGTCCGTTGCTTCACGGAAGATATAAATCAATTCAACTAAATTAAGCGGCTGCAAGAAAGAACCACTGTGTAAATTTCCAAAAGCTTGCTCAAGTTTAATGGCTGCATTTTCTAATTGTTTTAATTTCTTAGGGGACAATTTAAGTTCTTCAAAAGATTTGGCTTTACGATTCTGATAACTTGCATCAGAAAAATTTGCAGTCGCAAAAAGCTGAATCTTTTGTGTTAAATCATTAACAAGTAGAGGTGCTGCGCCGATGAGTTCTCCCGTCGCTTTGTAATTAGATTCCTGTAAACCTTCTACAATTTTACCTGTGAGTTCACCAGCACCTCCGAGAACACCTGATGGGCTCGTAATTTTAATTTGATGCTCAGCAAGAAAAGCATGAGGATTTTGATTAAAAGCATCAGTTTTAGATTTTATTTGATTTAAAAAAGAAGAGATTAGCTGATATTCTGGCCCAAAAGCTTCCACAAGATTTAAATCAGGGTGGGTCAAAAGATGACATGCATCGTAAAGATTATCAACAATTTTTGACAGCTGAAATTTCTGCAATTCGGTTAAATTTAAATTTCCAAAAAGTTCGATATTTATGGACTCAATACTGACCAAAGCCTGTTCCGCATGATACAACGCATTCACGATTTTTTTAATTTGTGAAATATGTGCAGGCTCGTCATTCATTAAATCAAAAGGCACCCCTTCTTTGTTGTAATCTTTTAAGTAATCATAGATTCTATCGTTCCACTCATGACCGTCTAAACGATCTTTAAGCAGTTGTTGGATATATTTAAGCAATGGACTCAATTCAGGCTTGCTCTCTGCCTCAGTCAAATAGTTTCTAGCCTCTTGCTCAGCAGGTGCATCGCCATACATGCCCAGAATCGTGCATCTAATCCCACGGACTAATGGAGAAAAACGACTTGTATTAAAAAATCGTAAAGTACTAAATATAACTGACGTTGGATCATTTCTATCTAAAAAGGTTGGCATTTAATAAATCACCTTGGTCCAGTATATATCTATATTGTAAATTAAAACCAAAATAATATCTATTAAATTTTCATAAAGATTAAATCAAAAACTTTATGCCCAAGATTGAATCCCCTCTGTTCAAACTTAGTCAGTGGCCTCGCCGCAGGGCGTTCAGCAAAAGCACCACTTTTTTCTTGATTAACCAATAAAGGCTCATGAGATAAAACATCAAGCATATGCTCTGCATACTCTGCCCAGTCTGTTGCACAGTGAAGAAACCCGCCCACTTTAAGTTTCTTCGCCAGAAGATTCACAAAATCAGCTTGAATCAGTCGTCGCTTATGGTGCCGTTTTTTAGGCCATGGATCAGGAAAAAAGATTTGTACACCATCCAAGGAATCATCATGTAAACAATTTTTAAAAAGTTCACACGCGTCAAAGCAAGCAATACGCACATGATTTAATCGAGCTTCATGTAGATCTGCAGCTAAAGCCCCAATGCCTGCGCGGTGAACTTCAATGCCTAAAAAATTGACCTCGGGCCGTTCCCGAGCCATAGTCAATAAAGACGCCCCCATACCAAAGCCGATTTCAACAACAATTGGTGCGGTCCGACCAAACAAGGTCTGAAAACACCAAGGTTCTGATTGGATTGGCAGTT
>CAMDJY010000094.1 GCA_945901145.1 Legionella genomosp. 1
GTATTTTTAAATAATCTAAACGCTCAAATAATCTGTGGCCAATTTCCAAAGGAATTTTCGCAAATTGCTCATAAGTTGATGCGTTTTGATTAAAGACATGATAACTATCACGGATGAATGACATGTTTTCCATTAAAAAAAGCCTGTTAAAGCGCAATCAATTTTTGAGTATATCACAGATTACCAAGGGCTCGATGCGCTGTTTATTATGTAAAATGAAAACACAAATTTCCGAACCTATTTGCACGGCGTGTTTACAATACTTTCCAGAATTAGGTCCGGCTTGTGTTTCTTGTGCGACACCAATTGCTGACATGAAATGTTTATATTGTGGGCAATGTATTATCAATCCACCTGATCTAGATAGGGTGATTATTCCTTATCAATTTGATGAACCTTTACGTACGGTATTGCATGAATTTAAATATCGTGAGGGGCTGTATCTTGCTAAATTTCTATCTCAGAAAATCTTAAAATTAGTGCCTTCGGATTACATCACTGATTGTGTGATTCCGGTGCCCATGCATGTAAAAAAGCTTCGCGAGCGGGGTTTTAATCAAGCCGCTTTGTTGGCGCGTCAGATTGCGAAGGTGCTTCACTCGCCTTTAGAATTATTTATATGCAGAAAAATAATCAATACACCTGCGCAAGCAGGCTTAGACGCCGTGCTTCGAAAAAAAAATCTGCGTGATGCGTTCCATATTGAGTTGATTCATTACAAACACGTGACGTTGGTTGATGATTTGATGACAACTGGAAGTACGGCAAATGAGATTGCACGTCTCTTAAAACTTCAGGGCGTCGAACAAGTTGATTTGTTCTGCTGTGCTAAAACGTGTTTTACGCATCATAAGGCTTCATAAATAAATCTAAGCTTGGCGTTTGTTTGAGTTGATGCTGATAAACTAAATAAAAAGAAATGACGCTTTTTAAATAATTTCGGGTTTCAGAAAAAGGGATGGTTTCGATCCAGATGTCTGGTTGTTTTAATGGCAGGGTATTGAGCCATCCTCGAACTTGGCGTGGGCCAGCATTGTATGCAGCGACGACCAGGAGCCAATGGTGATGGTACTGCGCACTGAGGTGGCTGAGATAGGCGACCCCTAAATGAATATTTTGTGGCGAAGAAAATAACTGTTGTTGATTTGTATAGGCAATATGCTTGATTTTTGAAATCCATGAAGCCGTTTTGGGCATGAGCTGCATCAGCCCATGGGCGCCGGCAAATGAAACCACATCTTCTCGAAATGCACTTTCTTGACGAATCACTGCATAAATGAGTGCTTCTGGTACTTGATAATGGGCACTTTGTCGCTTGATCTCATCTTGATAAGCTAAAGGGAAACGCAGCGATAATTGATTCGCTAAGTCCTCCTGATTACTTAAATACACCGATTTGCTAATCCAATTTAAATCTTTTGCTAACCAATGGATAAAAGCACTTTTTTCGTTTGTTGGGAGTTCGCTAGTAAAATCGTTGACTAAAACTGATGCAGTCGTGATTTGTTTGGCCGCGTAAAGCATTTTAATTTGTTTGATGATCGGTTGGTAAATTGTCAATATTTCTGGGTTAGCAGATGCTTCTTCATGTTGAAATGCGAACGGCTGTTTGAGGCGTAAACTGGATAAAAAGCCGTAATAGTGTCGATTTTCAGCAAGTTTCTGATAAAGAGCCCTGGCTTCTGTTTCACGTCCTTGTGCCTCAATTGATCGCGCCAGCCAATATTGCCAACAGGGTGTCGCCTGATTGGCGGATTGTTTGATGAGTAATTCAACTTTGGGCCATTGGTATTGTTTTAATGCAAAGCGTATGCGCCATTCAAGTAATGGTTCCGTCATAAATTCTTGTTTTATTTTCGCAAACCAATGAGGCGCATCTGTTTGGTTGCGTAAGGCCTTGAGTATCGCAACTTGTGATAGAAATTCTTGCTGTTGTTTTTCGCTTAATAATTTTGTGTTCAGCGCTTGTTGCCAAAGTTGATTGGCTTGTTGGAGATTTTGTAAGAGTAGTTTTTGGAGTCCATAAAGATAAAATTCGCTGGTCAAATGGCCTGAGGTTAATTGTGTAATTTGACTTGGGTGTTGATGAATTTTTTCGAGCGTACTACTTGCTTGACTGGGATGATTTAAACGCTTTAATAAATAATCTGCTAAATTGAAGTTACGTTTTTCTAAGACAAGTCTTACCCGTTGATAGATTAAATCATCCTCAAAAACATGATCTTTTAATAAGAGTGTAAACAATTTATCACACGCAGGTGGCTGTGACTCACCGGTGAGCCATAATGAGCGACTCAGGTTTAAGGCCGTGGTTTTTTGACCTTGTTGATAGTAGGCAAAGGCCAGATAACATTGCAAACTGGTATCGGCGGATAATTCATAATTTTGAATAAATGTAGACCAATCATTGGTTTGCGCTAGATGATAGAGCCATTGTTCTCTTAATTTCTGCGATAAATAAGTTTTTTCATGAATAAACTCTAAAAAAGCTGGGCTTGCAGTGGTGGGTAATTGTTGGTGCCAAGACATATACGCCATGAATCGGTCGAGATAAGCTTGATTAGCATGTAGATACGGCGTTAGTTGCAGACAAAATATGCAAAAAATCAATCTTAAAGCATTCATTGTGATGTGATATAAGGTTGACAAAAAGACCTGACGGCATCTTGATAATTTTTTTGGTTCAATAATGCAGAACCGATGACAAAATGGGAACAACCAGCGGCTGCTAGGGTGCTGATGTTGTTCGCATTGACGCCACCATCGACAGCAATTGCTAGTTCAGGATATGTTTGGTGTAGGCGTTTTATTTTGGGGATGACTTCAGCAATTAGCGATTGGCCGCCAAATCCTGGATTAACTGTCATTATTAATACAAAATCAAGTCGATGGGCAGAGTATTCTAGAATATCTAATCCATCAGTGGGATTAAGCGCTAAGCCCGCCCGACAGCCTAGTTGTCTAATTAAAGTTAAGCTTCTATCGAGATGGTGGGTTGCATTGGCATGAATACTGATTTGAGTGACGCCTGTTTTGGCAAATTGCTCGATCATCGTATCAACAGGTTCAGTCATCAGGTGAACGTCAATTCCGAGGTTTGGAAAATGCTTGCGTATACCGTCGGCAATACCCGCGCCAAAAGTTAAATTCGGCACATAATGGTTGTCCATGACATCTAAATGGAGTGTTTGAATGCCTGCTTGTTGCAGCGATGAAATCTCTTGTCCAAATTGCATCGGATCTGCCGATAATAATGATGGCAAAATCTGTTGTGGACAGATTTGTTGATTAACCAAATTCGAGTGCTCCGTTAAAAAATACATTGATTGCATAGACTTGCAAATGGGTATCAAATGACTGATTGGTGCGGGTTTTAAACGTAGATTTAGGCGTTGCATAATACCGCGCGTCCATACCAACCGAGAAAAAATCATCCATAAAATAGCTAAACCCTAGGATCACTTGACCGGCAGGACGAGTTTTGGTTGCCTTGACACTGGTGCCTGTTGGATTTAAGAGCTTATCATTATAATAAAATTTGATACTGTTATAAATATAGGCATAACCAATGCCTAAACCTGCGAAAGGCACAAAGTCTGAGCCTTCCTCGCCTAAATAATCATAGTAGAAATTAAAAAATCCAATACCACTGCTGGTGCCACCATTTAGCCTGAGTGCGGTGCTGCTGTCAGGGCTATGAATGGTAATATCGCCAAGACGTAAAAAATTGTATGAGTTTTTGTTATAAAGTGCTTGGACCTCTAAACGATAATTGTCACATAGGCGATAACCGAGCTGAATGCCGCCATCAATGAGCATACGATATCCTAGGGTTCCTGTGTTACTTTGACTGGTGTTTGGAGGCAGTAAATTCGCAGGGATAGCAAAATGCGTGGTGAGTGTATCGCGTACACTCGTGATATGAAAGTTAATGTTGGGTTGATAAGTGCCTCCAAAAAAACCACCTGCGTAAAATCCTTCAACTGGATACGCCGCGTGTGCTATTCTTGTGATAGCGAGGCATGTGAACAAGATGAATTTTGTAACCAATTTCATAAAGTATCCTTACTTATAACGATCATTCTCATAACGATAGATGATGCCGACGTTTGCTAAGTTGGTTTGAAACATGTGTCCTAGTTTAAAGACATGGGGTGTGGCTAAATAGCGGTAGCCGATATTTAAAGCATAGTTTTCAGCAAAATTATAAGTCACTCCAACAGTCCCTTGATAAGCAAATGCGCTACTGGTGATACGATAAGAAGAGGGGGTGGTTGTCGATAAATTACGCAGGGGAATATTCAACCAGGCATAGCCAATGCCTCCGCCAATAAAAGGCTCAAGGCATGAAATTATGCCAGGCGCATCATAATAGATATTAGCCATGCCCATCACGCCATTATTATAACCGCCGACATGCGTTTGGCGTATTTGATTTTGCGCAAAATGTTTCAAGTTGGCATTGAAATAAGTGACTTCGGCTTCATAACGCATTGGTCGACTTTTGTATCCAAAGTTGCCGCCGCCATTATAACCCGGCTCATAGGAAGCATTTTGATAACGAATGGCTTGATGGATCGTGTTGATGTTATTGGGGATATAAGCATAGCCAACAAATAAACCACTATACCAACCATCAATTGGCGTGGCGGCTTGCGTTGCTGATGCTGTTAAAAGCAGTAAGGAAGAAAAAAATGCAAGTCTCATGGAATTCTTTGCGATTAATGCATGGTCCCTCCATGTTAGCGATTTGTCTTTATTTTGCAAGCACTATCAGCGTTTTTCATAAGTGATTGGATAACGCCAATCTCGACCAAAAGCGCAGGGTGAAATTTTAACTCCTGGCGCCGATTGTTTGCGTTTATACTCGTTTTGTTGGATCAGCTTGACGGTTTTGTGTACGGCGGATGGTTCACAGACGCATGCAGTGATTTGTTCTGCACTGAATTTGTTTTCCATATAGAGCGTGATAATTGCATCTAAGACTGTATAATCAGGTAAACTATCTTGATCAGTTTGATGATAGGCCAGTTCAGCTGAGGGTGGTCGATTGATGACGCGTTCAGGAATGATTCTTGAAATTGTATTGCGATAGTGTGCTAAAGCATAAACTTGTGTTTTGAGCACATCTTTTAACACTGAAAATCCGCCACACATATCGCCATACAACGTTGCATAGCCCACTGCAGTTTCGCTTTTATTACTGGTGCTGATCACTAATTTACCCGTTTTATTGGATAAGGCCATGAGTAATACGCCGCGAATCCGGGCTTGTAGATTTTCTTCAGTCACATCAGCCGGCGCATTACCCCAGGCTTGCTGTAAGGTTTCTAATAGGGTTTTAAAAGTAGGTTCAATGGATAAGTTGGTGAAGTGAACCTGAAGTATTTTTAATTGTTCAATGGCATCGTCATGACTGATGGTAGCCGTATATCGTGAGGGCATCATGACTGCATGGACATTGGCAGGGCCTAATGCATCGACAGCGATAGCAAGCGTTAAAGCAGAATCAATACCGCCTGATAGTCCGAGCAATACCCCTGAAAAATTATTTTTATGAACATAGTCGCGTAGTCCACAGCATAATGCATGATAGATCAGTCCATCTGGTGATAAAGGCAGAGTTATATTTTCAGGTCGCGTGGTTGTGGTATTGATGGTTTGTAAATGCTCAGTAAAAGCGGCCGCACGTGCAATGAGATGGCCTTGGGAATTATAGGCCAATGATTGTCCGTCAAATACGAATTCATCTTGCCCCCCGACCAGATTGACATAGGCGATAAATAAGCCTTGTTTAGCATAATTTTGTAGAATATTTTCACGTTCTTGAGGTTTTTTTACTTCAAAAGGAGAGGCATTTAAACATAGCAAGACCTGTGCATGTGCTTTTATGATTTGTTCGACCGGCCCTGGACGCCAGATGTCTTCACAGATGCAAATACTCACTTGATGATTTTTGATAGGGATGATAGTTGGTTTTATTGGCCCTGATTGAAAATAGCGCTGCTCATCGAATACACCGTAATTGGGAAGATGTTGTTTAAAATATCGTATCAGACAGGATTTTTGATAAAAAACACTGGCAGCATTATATAACCTCTGTTGTTCACGAAATGGGTGGCCGATGACGACATGGCATTGAGTGACATAGGATTGAATCAGGTCTAATGCGCTCTGAACACGTTGATAAAATTCGGGTCTTAATAATAAATCTTCAGGTGGATAGCCTGTGATGACAAGTTCCGGAAAAACAATGATATCATGGGTGAGTTGATGGCTTTCAATGATTTCAATGATACGGGATGTGTTGGTTTCGATGGCACCAACGGTGACGTTGATTTGTGCCATTAGGATGGTCAGTGATTCTGGTATTATGGTCTGCATTTAGTTTAATCTGCATGAATTGGATGAACTATTGTATGATATTACATTTACCTCTAACAGAAATATCGATATGATGTTTGCCAAATTTGTCAGATG
>CAMDJY010000095.1 GCA_945901145.1 Legionella genomosp. 1
TTGCAGCCCATTTGCAACTACAAAATCAAGCATTGGGCATAAGCACTATTTTACGTGCAGGATCGCCACCCGTATACAATCAGAAGCGAGGACCTAAAACCGGACTTAATCTCACTAAAACAAGTAATCAGGGGTTTTTTAAAGGATCACTTGCCGCAGAAGAACAATTTACTCGTATTGATACAAAGACGGGAAAGCCTAAAGGTCATGACAAAAAAGATGCAGATCATCTAAAGCTTAATATTAAAGATCCCAACTACCAACATACCGTCGCGCTGCCGATTACCATGCTGGATATTCTAAAAGAAATAAACTGCGGCGATCTTGAAGTTTTAGGATATGATGCAGAAAAACAACGACTAAGTCTTGGGTACTGTAAAAACAAAGGTAATCCTAATTTTAAAGGTCAGTTTTTGATTGATTTAGCAGCTGGAGAGGAAAAACCAATTTTTTATTCTAGACCATGGGATCATCCATCCGCACAAGAAGGATGGGATGATGAGAAAAAAATTATTCATAAACCTAAAAGTTTAAATAAGGTTCCAGACGATGTTTATCAACAAGCATTTAATAAAATTTTTACTGTGAAATATGTTGAACATAAAAAACCCAATATTTCTGATGACGAAATCAAAGAAGCAAAAGTATTTGCAAATACCCCTAGATTAGCATCCGATTTATTGGAAGCAATACACCAAATTTTCCCTGAGAAAGATCAGCTATTCCAAGAAAATGAAAATATGGCATCGATATTAAACAAACTAACACCAGAGGAAATTAAGCAAGTGTATGATGGTGTTGGTTTAGTCACTACTGGAGATTGGGATGGGATGGCCTTAGGCTATTCTCACGCATTAGCAACTGGTTTTCCTGCAGAAAAAATGCAAGTCTACAACACTTTTGCTCCAGGGGAGGAAGGAGTTGAAGAAAAATATAAACTCATGAAGGCTACGATTGACTATTTCAATCATTTAAAAAATTTGCCTACGCTCAACACTGAAGAAAGTAAAAAATTTAATAACCTACTTGATCAAATCGGCAATGTTGAGAATCTATTTAATGATTTTATACTCTCTAGAGCCGGCTGTATCACGCCTCATGAATTTTTATATCAGCAGCTCATTAATTATTCTTATCGTGATAAACTCAATGAAACTTATGGGAACACTGAAAGCCAAAAGATGATTCAACAGAGTATTAATGAGGTGTTAGAATCGGTTAAAAGAAATCCAGAACAATTAAATAACACAAATACACTGTTGGATCAGGGTTTAAAAGCCTATCGCAGACATAGTAGTGTTCCTGGTCGCGAGCGCAATTCATCTTGGGCTGGTGCCGATGAAGAGTATTTAACCACTCATTTAAAAATTGCGGTTCAAGTTGCAAATAAAAATCCAAATCAAGATTACATTGTGCCAAATATTTCGCATGATCATAATGTTCATGATTTATTTCAGCATGGCTTTGATATGCGTAACCCCTATGGTTCTAATTTGGAAGGCCCATGGGTTATGGTGACAGATGGAGGTGTCACACTTTATGGAGACCAACAAGAACAATTGGTGGAAGTTTTGTTAATTCCTGGATTTTTAGAAAAAAACATCATAACCGTATCTCATGGCGCAGATATGAAAGCAGGATGGGACCGTGTTATCGCAAGACAAATAGAACTCCAGCAAGCGATTCCTGAAAAAACAAAAGAAGTTTATGATAAATATTTAAAGACTCCTGATATAAATGTCGTGAAACAATATCAAAATGTAGTCGCATCAATCATTCCCCATGAACAGAAAGTGGTAGTGGACGAGCATAGAAAAAATAAACCATAATAACCAAAAAAAGGCGATATTTGATGACTCATAGTGAAAAATTTGAAAATTTAGAACGGACTTTTAAGATTTTAGCAAACACATTATATGAAACCGATACTTCCGGTTATCGGGAATGGAATCAGTTAACATCTATTTTTGCTTTTACTAAAATCAAGATAGAAACAGTTCCAAATAATTTAGCTGTTCTCATAGAAAAGCTTAATTCTTTTCAAAAACAGCTTCCTCGCGCAAAAGAAGAGATTTCTTCATATCAGAAGGATAACACTGAAAACACTGAAAACATTGAAAAATTATACAAAAATGTTCAGCAGGCTTGTGAAGACACACTTGCAATGATTTCTCGTGAACTATCAGTACCAGAAACTCATCAGTTTCGTCCGTGAGCACAAATCTCTTACTGATAGGCAGAAAAAAATTCTCTGAGCGTTTTATTCAAAATAAAATACTCAGGTTAAGATGTCAACATCAAATCAATAACTTAGAGTAATAGCAACCGTATCAGAAAAATTTTCATTTTGAGGGTAGTTAGAAATATTTTGTCCTGAAGGCAGTTTGCCGTAAACTGTTACAGCTGCACCTGGTTTACTTGATATAGTCTGGCTACCACCCGTGACGCCATCACCAAAAACATTCGTAAATACAGCATCTGTATAGAGGTTATACCTGAGGGTATCTTTGGAACCTGCAGTTGTACTGGCAAGTAATCGATTTGTAATGCTACCACTACCACCAGGACCAGCGGCAAAATTAACACTGCTAACACTTGCTCCGGTACAAGTTGCTGTGATCACAGCAGTCGAATTATTGCCCGAACCTGGGTTGTATGCACCAAAATTCAACGACGTTGTACTTACAGCACACTGAGAGGTAACCGATGCAAAAACACTTAGATTAGCATTCGTGGTATTAATGGCAAATGAAGATGAAGCAATCCCTAACATCAACGAACTTAAAAAAACTGACGACTTTTCGACATAACAACACATCCTTATAGTTATTTTAGAACTTACTGAACTTCGCCACTACATGATACATAAATCATATTGAATGTCAATTATCGTCAATCTTAAAAATCTGTGATAATTTTTTATTGATTTTTTTATCAAGGCACACAATTGGCAAAGTCGCCATACCAAGAGTTGCATAGAGTTTTTGTTGTGGAGGATCAAGATGATTTAAATGTTTTTCAATGATGGCTAGATCACCTCTTTTTATTGGGCCAGTGAGCGACGCCTGGGGAGATAATGTTGACTCCAAATTTAAAACTGTACCTTTCATAATACTCGTTATAACGTTCATAGCCATTGTTTTTTCAACACCGGCATTCTCTAAACAATTCAAAGCCTGTTGCGCCAGAGTAACTAAATAATTTGAAGCAAACACACCCGCTGTATGATAAGACACTTTTTTGGTTTTACAGATTTCATAAGTGATTGAGCCGATGTCTTGAAAAAGCTTTGTGGCTAAATGAATAATCTCGGCATCGCCTTCTAAAGCACAATAAGTGCCCGCATATTGATCAATGCATGTCTTAGGATCAGCAAAACTTCTCATAGGATGCACGCTGGCGATATAGCAGTTTTTTTTCTTTACGGCAATTAAAGCATCAGAGCTTAAGGCACCACTGCAATGAATGATGGTGCTTTCATATTTAAGATTAGAACTGCTCACAAGATTTATGCTGATTTCAGTAATCAATGCATCTGGAGTTGTTATCAAAGTCACATCTGCTGCAGGCAAATCAGAAAGAGTCGAGACGTAACCGCCGGCACCGATGAATCGACTTGCTGCTTTGGCGCTTCTAATAGAACGATTACAAATCGCCCCGATTTGATATTTACCACTTTTAGCAAACAAATAGCCTAATGTTTTTCCTAAGTTACCTGCACCGATAAAATTAATAATCATAAATCATCGACTTCAGCATTTTAAAAAATATCTACCTATACTTAATTATGGATTTGATAACAGCACAATAAACATCTGTCCTTAAACAATAGCGTTTAGGAGATTGAGATATGAGAAAAAAAATATTTATTTTTTCCGTAGGATTACTTGCTGTTTCACACATATCACATGCGTTTCAATCTTCATCAGCTGTATTAGCTGTGACTGCAACGATCGCAAGCGTCTGTTCTATCAGTCAAAATAACATCATTCCTTTTGGCGATTATGATCCATCTCGTCAGATAATAATCACAACGAACTTAACTGTCAACTGTACCAATGGAATTACCTCTGTACATGACAAAAAAATCTCTGTCATTCCCGCGCAGGCGGGAAACCATCCCTGATGTGGCAAGATTAAACAATAAATATTAGGTAACTCGCTGAAAAACCATATAATCTCAATCGTCAAAAGGAGATTGTATGGATTGTATCAACGAGTTAAGGGATAGTTTAAACGTGCATTTAGGTTGGAACAATGGTCTTAGCCCAGCTGACAGATGAAAAAAAAAGATTAAAAACACGAAACGCTTCATGCAAATCGAGTTAGCTTAGAAGATAAAGTCCGGTAAAATAGCGTGCTCTTAGAACAGAATCAAGTAGAATCTCTTTGACTAAGCAATCCAGAGAATGATAAGGCCTATCCATAATATGCAATACATACGCGTCACCACTCGCATAGGCTTCATCCAACGCGTATATTTTAAGATTAAATACACAACAACAACAGGCAAACTAGTCACTATGAACAAACCCAACCATTGGGCGATGGTGGCTGAACCATATTGAAAGGGCAATAAAGATAAGATAGCTCGCATAAAACCATGAAAATAAATTTTTAAAACCAACAAAAAACTTAAAAGCATATGGTAATAAGACATTACCATGCCCGATACGATAAACAATGGCAAGCATATTCTCATCCATTTAACTTGATAGATCTTCTTAAGCATGCTAGAAAATTCATCAAGAAAAAAAGACAAAATCGCTGCAATCATAATTAATAAAGCCAATACAGTGGTATTCATGCTAAATATTGCCCTTTTCTTATGTAGCGTTTAGTATAAATTTACCATGAAACAAAATAATGGAATACGGTGAAGCCATGAAAAAATTTCGATACAATTTTTTTTTATATATAATTTTATCGCACCAAATTTCATATGCAACAGACTGTCATCCCAAGATCAATCCAAAGTTACCCCAATATATCGTTGGCTATGGCAGTCTCATGAATGAACAATCTAAAAGAAGAACAGACCCCACGGCGGAAGCTAATTTCCCAGTTTATATTAGCGGATATGAACGAAGTTGGTCAGTTCATGGCAATTTACCAGGATTAAATACAACTTTCTTATCTGTATTTAAAAACAGACTCGCAGCCTTTAATGGTGTGATCCATAACCTGGGTAACCCCAAAAATATCCAACAATATGATCAAAGAGAAAGTCTCTATTGCAGAGAAGAGTTGAGTACGCATCAATTAAAAATTTATTCAGGAACTCTTCCAAGTGCAAAACAAATATGGATTTACACGGCTCTACCCAAATTAAATAATCCCCCAACCCAAGAAGTACCAATCGTGCAATCTTATGTTGACACATTTATGAGTGGCTGCATTCAAATCAAAGAAAATTTTAATCTTAACAATTTTGCAGAAGATTGTGTTAAAACTACCCAGCAATGGTCGACACATTGGGAAAATGATCGAATATTTCCGCGCCGTCCATTTTTGCATGAGCCTTATGCAGGGCAGATCGACGCGATATTAAAAAAACTCCTGCCCGAGGAGTTTAAACAGATTCAATACAAATCTCCGGTGTTTTAGATTTCAAAAAATAAAAATGATCAACCGGACCACACCCCTGCCCAACAGACCAAGAACTTCCTGATAAAATAGCTTGAGTTAAATAGTGTTTTGCTTTAGAAATTGCATCAATTAATGCTAAACCCTGAGACAAATAAGACGCAATGGCTGATGACAAACTACATCCAGTCCCATGCGTATTTTTAGTATGAACGCGACTAGCATGAAACCAATGTAACGATGCTTGATTTTTGTCATATAAAACATCTGAAGATTGATCACCCTGAAAATGACCGCCTTTTAATAAAACATTGACATCAAATTGTTGACCAATCAAAACAGCAACTTCTTCCATATCGGTGGTACTTACAATAGACCGTCCTGCTAATTTTTCGGCTTCTGGAATATTGGGCGTTAACACTGTACACAGAGGCAATAATCGATTTTTGAGCAATTCAATTGTATCCGGATCAATCAATGCGCATCCATTTTTTGCCACCATCACTGGATCAAAAACGATATGCAAAGGCTGATAACGCTCTAAAGCACACGCCACCACCTCAATGATTGCTGCCTGATGTAACATACCAATTTTTACTGCATCCACGCGCAAATCACTAAATACAGATACAAATTGTTGTTCAACAAACGCCGAGGGAATCTCTAAAATAGACTGAACGGCGCAAGTATTTTGTGCAACTAAAACGGTAATTACTGACGCCGCATAACTTCCGGTCGCTGAAATGGCTTTAATATCGGCTTGGATGCCGGCCCCTCCTGAAGGATCGGTTCCAGCAATACTGACAACACAAGATGGATTTTTTTTATTCATAATTACAGCTCTCAGGCATGAGAGACAACGCATCTAAAA
>CAMDJY010000096.1 GCA_945901145.1 Legionella genomosp. 1
GATGATACTGCATACAGGAGCTGTCGCCCGCGGACTCGGTCCACAATTTCTCGTAAGCGACTTACCCTTTCTTGCGCATCGTATGGGGCTCCCAGAAACGATGTCCCAAGTCAAACAACTCATGCAGGCAGGCGCACATGCCATCAAAATCGAAGGAGCTGATTTTGACACATTGAAAACAATTCGCTATTTAGTTGACTCAGGCATCTCCGTTATGGGTCATATCGGTCTTACCCCTCAATCGGTGCATCAGTTGGGCGGATATCGCGTCCAGGGGAAACAAGATGTAGAAGCAATGCGACTCATAGAACAAGCGTACGCACTCGAAGAATCCGGTTGTTTTGCCATTGTCATTGAATGTGTGCCCAAACCTGTCGCAAAAACCATCACAGAAAATCTGCTCATTCCAACCATTGGCATTGGCGCTGGCGTGGAAACCGATGGCCAAGTCTTGGTCTGGCACGACATGCTCGGCTTACAAACTGAAATTAAACCTAAATTTATAAAACAATATGCTGTGAGTAAAGATGTCATCCTCCAAGCCCTTCATGCCTATGCTGACGACGTGCATCATGCCTATTTTCCAACAGAGACAGAAAGTTATTAAAAAATAAAAAAGGAATCATGATGCAAATTTTTTATGACCTCAACACCTGGAAACAAGCCCGTTTCGAGCGTCCTCGAGAACAAACCTTAGGGTTTGTTCCGACCATGGGCAATCTCCATCTTGGGCATTTATCCTTGATCACACAAAGCCAAAAAGAAAACCAAGATACTTTAGTCAGTATTTTTGTCAACAAAACACAATTTAATAATCCAGAAGATTTTCTAAACTATCCAAGAACCCTCGACGCCGACTTAGAGCAATTAGAAAACGCCGGCGTTCGCTACTGTTTAGTGCCCAAGCCCGAAGAAATCTATCTAGATGATTACCGTTACCAGATTCATGAAACAACCCACCCCCATCAGCTCGAAGGCAAACACCGTCCGGGGCATTTTACCGGCATGTTAACCGTCGTGATGAAGCTTTTGCAATTAACACAACCTTCTCGCATCTACCTCGGCGAAAAAGATTTCGAGCAATTAACCCTCATCCGTCAGATGGTCAAAGCATTTTTCATGAATGTCGACGTCATCGGCTGCCCAACGTTGCGAGAAAGCAGTGGCCTTGCCTACAGCTCTCGCAACCAACGTTTAAGCAAGCAAGGCCTGGAAAAAGCCGCCCAATTTGCTGCTATTTTTCATCAAACAGCATCCACTGCAAAAACTATTCAAAAATTACAAGATGAAGACATCCAAGTGGAATATATCGAAGAATTTCATGGCCGACGATTTGCGGCTGTTTATATTGAAAATATCAGACTTATTGATAATTATGCAGTTACTTAAAACCCTCCTAGAGCGAGAAGCTTTTGCTAAAAGCAACCCGCTCTTCTACAGAACAATGCTTTTGCTGAGCATTCAATTCAATCGCACGATATCTGTCCAAAATACCGACACGGTTAGCAATTTGAATATTCAACCCCGGGCGTGCATTAAGTTCGAGCATCAGTGGCCCATGATCTTTGTCTAAAACAATATCCACACCAAGATATCCAAGACCAGTCAACTCATAACAACGCGCTGCAATATCTAAAATTTGATCCCAATAAGGGACCTGAATATTCAAAGTTGAGTTCAACGTATCAGGATGATAATCAATCACGTCATTATGGAACACGCCGCCTAAAGTCAAACCCGTTGCTAAATCAATCCCCACACCAATTGCCCCCTGATGAAGATTGGCTTTTCCACCGGATAACCGTGTGGGTAATCGAACCATGGCCATGGCTGGGTAACCCAAAAGTGTGATCACCCGAATATCAGGAACACCTTCATGGCTAATATCAGCAAAAACCGGATCGACAACCACACGATGTTCAATCATGGCATAATCAGGATGTCCACCAAGACTATAGGCACCAGAAAGCAAACAAGAGAGGTGATGAGAAATTTCTTGTACTGTCAATAAATTACCGTTTATTTGACGATAACGTCCAAAGACTCTCCCGGTAATCACCAAAATACCATCACCGCCAGCACCATGCGCAGGCTTAATGACAAAATCAGTATAAGCTGACAATCTTTTTTCTAAAGTTTTTATTTGATGCTCGGCTTCAATCAGTAGATATAATTCAGGAACAGCAATCCCTGCATTTAAAGCGAGACGCTTAGTTTGTAATTTATCGTCAACTAACGGATAGAGTTTACGTGGATTATAACGTAAAACATAATCACTATTACGACGATTGATACTCAAAATACCGCGTTGCTTTAAGCGTCGATACATGCCCCACATTATTGTTTACCTGCTAATGCCTTAAACCGGACTAACTCAAGTAATCGGTAGCCACGATATTGACCGAACCATAAAATCAGCGCTAATAAAACTAACAACAACTCAGGGAACGCAAACATCAAATACTGCACAAGTGGTTTATTCATAACGGAAAAAGCAATGATGGCCGCAACTAAACTACCGACACCTGATTTGATTGCATCCGCAGCTCCTCGTTCATCCCACATGATACACATCCGTTCAATCGTCATGGTGAGGATAATCATTGGGAATAATGCAACAGATAAACCTGAATCCAATTCCAGACTCTGACTTAATATACTAATAAAAATCATAAGCATAATCACCACAGTCAAAATAGCAGCTAACCGTGGAACTAAAAGCAGACGTAATTGATCCAAATAAAAGCGAGCCAGGAGTCCAAAAAATACCATAAAAGTAAATAACATAATACCCCATATTACATGGGTTTCCCTAAAAGCTAACGCAATTAACACCGGCATAAAAGTACCAAATGTGCGTAGGCCAATAAAATTACGCAACAAAAGAATAATAAAAGCACCAATCGGCACGGTTAATAATATCTTATAAGTTTCTTGTACATTAACGGGTAACTGCAGTAATGAAAAACGTAACAATTGAGAGTCGGTTTGTGAGCCACGCGCTTTTGCAAGATTCAAAGCATTCACCGGCGAAGGTGAAACCGTTAAAGTAAACTGCGGCTTTTTGCCCCCACTCAGTTCAAATATAGGCTCATTGCCGTATTGCCAAATCAGAAAATCTTTTGGTAACCCTGCAGAACCAGTTCTCGGATTAATATAAATCCAGTCTTTATCATTATATACAGCTAAAAACCACTTCATATTTACGCGTGTTTGATGGGTCAAATAAAACCCTTGAACAAACATTGTATTAATTTTGGCTTGATTTAAAACATCAATCGCAGCAGCAACCAAATTAATATCGCTCAATTCGCTACCAACTAATAACTTAGCGTTACCATCTTGTTTATTCAATGCTTTAATCGTACTTTGTGCAAAAGTTTGAATATCCGCTGATGATTGCCGAGCTTGGCCGATGATCGCATCGATTGCCATTTTTTGGCTTTCCCCAAGCGTGTGGCCTTGTATTTTTCCTGGTTTATTTAAATAAATTTCATGATTTTCAGTTTCTCTTAAAATCGCACGGTAATAAAGAGATTGAGGACCAACCGCTCGCCTCAGCGACCAAACCACTCGTCGATTATAGCCATTTAAATTAGTCGTCACACCATAGTTTTGAGAGATAAAATATTCATCCAAGATAGCAACATAAGAGGGCATATAGGGAATCGTAAAGCTCGCTTTTACTGGCGCATTATGTTCTGGATTAAAACGAAGGTTGGCTTCAATTACCCAACTGTTCACATTTTCTGCGTCTGTCAATGGAACATCTAAAACAAAATGTCGATAGCAAAATAAACCAAAGCCTAATATAAATAAAGTAATAATTAATCCATACAAATGATTTCTATGGGATTTCATATTCAGCTCACCGTCTTGGGTTTAATCGTAAATTTTAGAGCGGGGTCAACAATCCCATCAAACGCAATCAAGGCCTCACGACCTAAAAGCAGTGGATATAAAAAACGTTTACGATTGGTCAAGTTAACACGGACTTTACGAACTTGATCGCCAAGCTGAATTGTCATTCTAACGACCGGGCGACGAATAGATTTCTTAGAAAAAGGATCAATACGGGATTCTCCTGCACGTATTTTAATATTTACTTCACCGATATATTCACACGTAAAAACATGATCACCCTGCTTCCCAGGGACCGTAAAACGAAGATAAGGCTTACCATCAATCTCAATTTCACTCATTGCCCGCGCGTTCAACGAAGCAGACTTAGCCCCAGTGTCTAATTTGGCTGGAATTGCTAATTGGCGATCAACCAAAACCACCTTTTCAATGTAACCGTATATATTTTTTTGATGATTTGCCATGGCTTGTCCTGTAAATAACGCCACAAAGAAAATAAAAATTAACAATGGCATTGCGCCCTCCAAAACACAGAAGCATATAAAAATATTCAATCCTAGCAGGTTTAAGGCTTTATAGTCTATCGAAGAAAAATCATCTTCGGATCGACTTTTATTATATTCGTATTTTATGATATAATGATAAATTGGTTGTATTATTTTGCAAGTTGAAATAATAGTTGCCATTTAAATTTTATTCAAGTAAAATCAAGTCCATATTCGTCGCAAGCCTCCTGGACACACATGAATGTGCCAAACGCTATAAAACAAGCGAATGACCTCAAGAGCGATAAGACCCTTGGGGGGACGAGTAGTATTTATGGTTCTCTTGATGGACTAGTAAATACTTATAGTACGACTAAATCATTTTTTGATTTTAAGTATTCCCTAGAAAGCCAAGCAGTTTCATTCGATGAAATGCATAATTGGGTTGTGAGCCCGCTTGGTTTCATTATCACTATGACCAGTTCCCTCTTTTTTATGATTATCGCCAATCGCGCGAATGTCTATGAAAAAAGTCGCCTCGGTGATTTTTGGAAAGGCTTTCGTGAGTTTACGCAGGCGCTTAGAAATGCATTTAAAGGACTGCGTAGCGCTATTCTTACCACTGCAATCTTTACACCCCAAGATTTACGTTATCTTCTGATGCCTACGCATCTCGTCTTCGGCAGTTTATATGTGATTAACCGTATGATTATGCTTGAGGTGAATAAAGAACGAAAAAATAAAGAAGATGCAAATCGAAAATTTTTTACCGACCTCATGACTTTTGGAACTTTTAATATTCACCCCAAGGATAAATCCAACCAATTACTTTCATATGAACAAATCAAAAAAAACGCGGCATCATTCAGAAATAGATATATCATCTACAAAGATGATCGACAAAAAGAACATTTAATTTTTATAAATCATCAACAAAAAATTGAGCAAATTAAAAATGTAGATATCCATACAATTAAAAAAATTTTAGAAAAACAGAATAATAAAACTGACCATCTTCTCCTCGTTCAACTCAACGAGCTGTTACCAACTGGCGTTGCTCTGAAACACTTTAACGCATTAAAACAAACAAAAATAAAACAACAACCCCCAAATCAAAGAATATTATACTATCTTCTTAGAACCTATAATGGATTTTTTGACGGACTCTACCTTTATCTCGGAATTATTACTTTAGTGCTACTCCCAGCTCATACAATCATTCTTGCGACAACACTTTCTGTTTTATACTGTTTACTTTGCATCGTAAGCCGCATTTATGAAGAATATCAACAACAGCATGATATAGAAATTTCACAACGCAAAATTGAGCTTGCCTTAGCTGAGAAAGAGCTTGAATGCGCGCTCATCCGTCTCAATGAAACCGCGGCAGTGATTGCTCAAACACAAGATGCTAAACAACGAGCGCGACTCGAAATCAAACAAAAACAATTAGACGCAGTATTAGACGCGCACATAAAAGTATTTGAAAGAAAACGATATAGTCTACAAAAAGCTCGAGAAATCTCTTTTATATCCGTGATTCTGATTGGCATAAAACACGGCTTACCAATATATGGCGCCCTCATTAGTGCAGTCTTTGCCGCGACCTTTATCTGTTTTCTACTCAGCACACCCGTATCACCTCTCTTTGTTCTCGGGGTCATTACGAGTGGTATCCCTATTATTCTAGGGTGTGTCGCACACGCCTGGTGGATTAACAAACAACACATCAATCAATTACAAAAAAATACAGGGGCAAAATCCAACAACCTTGGACAAGCTATTGCAGAGATTAAAGGCAATTTAAAACTCATCAATAAAGATACCCAAGAAGCGGAGCAAGTCCTTAAAAAACAAATATCAACCAAAGAAGTTATCATTGACTCAATCACTGAGAAAACCCAGCCAAACCCAATTTCCGATACATTTATAACATATACCGCCGAAATGTTTCGTTCATTTTTTGCAGGTTTCCTGAAAGGAAAAAAAGAAGTTGAATTTCTATTTTGCGCTCTACAAGTGCAAGATGCATCTGGACATTTTCAAGACACGCCTTTGATGCTGTTTTTCATTATTCCCCCC
>CAMDJY010000097.1 GCA_945901145.1 Legionella genomosp. 1
ATATCTATCATTTGTGCAATCCTCAAGATAACTCTATTCAATATGAATTAGATGTAGAATTCGGTGCTTTGTTTAAGGACAATAAAAAACTCAGTCCCGTACCTCTATATGTTTATCGGTCACCTTTATTTAAACAGTTTAATCTTGAACATGAAACCGCCTGTTTAATGTATTCTAGTGGCCGAATCATTGAATTTTCTCAGCCCGATGGCATGATGATTCGTTTTATTAAAGAAAACGACACTTTTCGAGTACAAAAAGAATTTAATTTTCAGGGCTCCAAAAAATGGTACGAATTATTTCCGCTGAATGAGCAACAAAAAAATAAATTACATTTGGACAATTCAGCCTTGCATCATGATTTACCTGCAGCAATGACCGATGGCGCAATGAATGTTTGGCAGGAGTGTGATGCACTAAGACCTAATATTATTTTTACTGAAAACAATCAGATTGTATATTATAAATTATATCAATTAGACATTTGTTCTTATAAAAGCCAAGCTCCTTTAGTCAATGATTTGAGTCAGGGACGATTTGAGCATCCTAAGTTTGTCGTGAGTACACAATCAAATTCGCATAGTGAAATTTTTTTCAAGCGCTATGGCATTACTTTAGTACGCGATGGCGGCGATTATGTCTATAGCGAGAAACCTTCTTTTATTTATCAGCCAAATGCGGTATTTCCAATTCCTGGCGTGGCAAGTTTACCCTTTAAAGAAACTTATCAAAAAAAGGGACAGATGATTGAGCGGGATTACTTTATCGTTCCTGTCCAGCCTTTTATAAATTCTAATAAACCTGTAAGCGAGGGAGAGCTTTTTACGTTTGAGCAAGATCTCTCTGGAACAATTGCTGAGAAGCGCCTAACTAAATTATGGAACGAGCGCAATTTAAATCCTCTAAAATATCCTCAATGGCACTATGAAAATACTTGTCGAAGTATTACCTTTCCCATTGTAAAAGGGAAACTAAAACCTGAAAAAGCATCTGATGGATTATATTTGGTTTATCTTTACTTAGCTTCAGGTCAACCTAAGCAGGCATGGGACGTGTTAAAAATGATTCAACAACGCTTTCCATTAGAGGGAAATTATGAAGAACTCACTTATTTAGATTGGATAGTGAATGGGTTGCCGGTTGTTTTAGAAGATGCGGATAAAGATGCCGTGCGCCAAATGCCAGCCTATCAATCGTGTCAATTGAAAGCATTGTCCTTACTCACTACTTTTTTAGGACAAGGTCAGCATATTCAATTACCTGCAACCGATAACATCAATAGTACGACAGCTAATGGTGAGTACGAGCTTCTTTTAATTCAGCAAGCCAAAGCGATTGCGAATGGTTTACCGAATCTTGTTTATGAAAAACTTAATCATTATTTGAATGTTGAGCGTCATCTTGCAAAAGGGCTCCGTTTAGATGAGGTTACATTACGAAGTTTATTATCTTATTATACGAATCAAGCTCGAGATGCTAATGGAGCACTAGGATATAAACAACGTGAGTCTAGTCTAGCTACCCTGGTTCGAGAGTTGCAACTTTTACACTTAAATATCGCCTTACTCGAAGCAAAGACCGATCTAAATAAATTTATGCCTTTAGATTTATCGTCTACTCAAAAAAGGCTTCAAGAAATTGAGCAAGAAGTAACTCGGCAACAAATGGTTATGAAGCGCACGACAGTCGTTGAAAAAGCCACGGTTGATTTAGTATTACCAAAGAATATACTCGAAATCAATACATCTTCTCTTTCATCAAAAGCACGGGCTTATTTTGAGGGGCGTGACAGTGAGGGGCATGATACTGGATGGCGTTGGCGTTTGGGAACTACATCTTCTGTTACGCCTCATCTTGCGATGGATGCTTTGTCTCCTGATGTTTCAGAAGACGATTTTTTTAAATATTTTCCTGATTATTTTAAAATCGCACAAAATTATTCACATGTGAGTCACAAGCGATTAAAAACCTTTTGCAGAAATTACTTAATCGCACATCGGCATACGCCATTAGATAATCAACCTACTCATATCCCTTTATTAGTCAATATACTCTATCGACTATCTTGTTATAATAAATATAATTACTTCTCAGATGCTTCAATTGACCAAGTCGCAAGGATACTGAAACACAATGAAGCAACTTTGGCTCCTATTGAAATTTATCAGGCTAAAGATGTATTTGCAGAGCCGTTAGCAGCAGTTCAATCGATATTTGAATCTTTATTAGCCCAATCACCTGCTGCGGAGTTGCCCATACAGGTCCAGAGTAAATGTGCAGACAGTGTATTGGCAGAAACACTGAGAGATAAACTGCAAGATCTTGAGTTTACACAATTCTATCAGGCTTATCAAAAGAGTGATGCAACTTATGAAAGTGAATTGCAGCAGATTCTTTCAAAATTACCGGAAAAGCCAACTTATGAAGAATTGCAAACAGCTGAAAAACACGCTGGCGCTCTTCAGCATGCGAGTTTTTGCAATAATCAAAAGACCGCTCAATTACTTAATGATCCTCAATTGCGACAACGTATTAAAGCAGAAATTCTTCGATTAGAGTCGGAGTGGCAACAAATAACGGCCAAAACCTTGGAGGAAGTCTTCAGTTTAGGCAATCAAAAACCGAGTGATCCCAAGGAAGCACAACGCATCGAAGTGGCTCGTCGGACTTTACAACAAAAAGACCTGACGGAAGATGATTTCTTAAATTTACATTATCGTGCTTTAGTTTCTGCCTATCAAGAACAAACAGGGTTAACGCAAAATGCGATAGAGCGTCTTCATGAAGTGCTTCATCTGTATGCACAGCAAAAACTGCATTTGCAGCATATTTCGCGCATTAAAAATTCATTATACGATACAGAAAAGGATGCAAGCAGTGATCAATTATTGGTTTTAGCTTCGACTGTAATGAGTAAAAGCCTGATGGAGGGGCAGCAAGATCCCGCCATCCTGCGTTTCCAATTGGAAGAGAACTTGTTGTTGCGGCCACGCCAAGTTCAAGCAATTCAACATTTATTATCTACGGCGCCTGGTAATCAGCATCAATTTGATGAGTGGATTGAAAAAATTATTATGGGGGGAGGGAAATCTAAAGTTCTACTGCCTTTATTAGCACAAAAGAAAGCAACAGGATTAAATTTAGTGGTGGTTGAAGTACCACGCGCTTTACTTAAAACAAACCATGCCGATTTAAACGCTACATCGCAAAAGTTATTTGATCAAACAGCACATATTTTTGAGTTTGATCGAGATAGTGATAGTTCCTCTATTCGCTTAGAAGAAATCTATCAACAGTTGCTTAATACCATGACTCGACGTGATTATTTGATTACGACAGGTGAATCGGTTCAGTCATTCCGGTTAAAATATTTAGAATTATTGTACTCTAAACCTCGCGAAGATGCTGAAGAACATCTGATTCAAGAGTGGCGGGCTCAAGTCGGTACTGCTGCGAAAATCGTTCGTTTGTTTAAAGAGCGAGCCGATGTTATTATCGACGAAGTGCATGATGGTTTGTTACTAAAACGTAAACTGAATTATGCATTCGGTGAACCTATTGCTATTTCTCCTGAAGTCGTCCAATTAAATATTTCATTATTTGTATTTTTACAATCTCATATCGTATTACCTGCATTTAGACCAGATCAAGATCCTCAAGAACAAATCCAAAATAATGAAAAGGCGCTCAAATTAGGCTGGCAGTCTATAAAATCGGATTTTCCTTCATTATTGGTGAATGATATAAAAAGTCCTTTGGCCCGTTATGTGGAACAATTGTGTAAGAAAAATAATGCTAAGCGTAACGCATTAATTCGTTATTTAAAGGATGAAGGTGAGTGTGACTTTTTACTGAATTGTGGCGATAAAACTATTTTAGATGCATTTGCTTTTTTTAAAGCTCAGCAGAAAATTTTAGATCTCACTTTATCTAAAAGATATCAAGAAAACTATGGACCTTCACAACTGTCAGGCTTGAGTGAAATTAAAAGAAGTCTTTCTATTCCTTATATCGGGAACGGGAAGGCTAAAGAACGTAGTCAATTTAGTAGTCAATTAGAGACCATGAATTATACGATTCAGGCATTTCGTCTGAAGGGCGTAAGCCGCACGATGCTTGTTGAAGTCATTCAACAGTGGTTGACACAAGCGCGGCATGAAGTGTTGCAATCTAAAAATATTCCTTTAAGTCATACTAAAATTGCTCAAGCCGTTAATACTCATTACTTGAAGCCAATCGGACTTAAATTTGAGCAATTGGATGTGAATGATCCCGAATTAATGGAAACACTGTATCAACAGCTTCATCTTAAAGATCAATTGATTTATGATATCTTAGAAAATCAAATTTTACCTCAAGTTAATCAAGAACGTCACATACTTTCTAGTAATGCACTGAATCATGCAGATATTTATCGTTCTCGACAAGGTATCTCAGGAACGCCTTCAAATTATCATACTTTCCACCAACGACTTAAATTTAATCCAAAAACATCGTTGGGAACAGATGGCTTTATTCAAAATTTATTGTCTAACAAAAATACAGCAGTCCATCATATTCCTTTTACCCATTTACAAGAATTTTTAAGGAAAATGATACAATCAAAGCCAGATGCTCGAGCTATTATGGATATCTGTGCCACCTTTACGGGTTATAGTTCTTACGAGGTTGCACTTACGCTTGCTGAACTTTATGAGAACCAACTTCAATATATTTTATATTTCGATAGTTTAGATCGGCTATGTGCTGTCTCTTGTAAAAATCCTACAGCAGCACCCATCGTTATAGGAACCAGTGATCCTGATGAAATTTCACAACGATTAGGTGGTTGTTCTCTAGAAAAACGTTTCACCTATTATGATCAATCTCATACAGTAGGGGTGGATATTAAACAAGCTCCAAACGCTGCCGGTTTGGCGTTGGTGGATGATCGTACGCAGTTACAAGCATTTTTACAAGGTGTTATGCGCATGCGAGGCTTGGAAACAGGTCAGTCTATTAGTGTTATTGCACAACATGCAATGTCTGCAATTAGCCTTGAAAACTATCTCGAGCAAATGAAACATAACGAAGAAGTCCAATTGCAAGGAGATATTTTCTCTGCTGCTTTAGAAAAAATAGATAATCTTTATCATAATAATTTGATGAAGCATATGATGGCAGCTGAAGATCCTGACAGACAAGCGGAACTTGCAGAAAAATTTAAAAGCTTTTTGGTTCAAACTCAGCAATTCGATTTATTTAAGCAGTATGGTGGTGTAGCTAAAAAGATGTCTACACAAGCAGTTTTGAATGATTATGCTAAAGAAGCTTTTCATATTTGGTCAAGATTTATAGAGAATGCAGGAATCACCATACAAGATTCTGAAAAAGATTTATTAAATCAAACTGCTGCAGACATTATCACCGAAACCTTACCTCATTGTGCCCAAGAAATTGAGTGGTATGAGAAGCAGCAAGAAGATCAAGAATACGAGAATGAAAAAGAAAATCAGAAAGAAGAGCAGAAGCAAATTGAACAACAAAAACAAGAAGAATTTTTTAACCCTGATTTACAAGAAGAAGTTAACGTCAAATGGAATCTAGATCTTTTTCATCAGTTTTCTAATACTGGTAACAATGTCGTTAAAACATACGGTGGGTTATGGTTTTCTAATACTGCTGCGGAAATTTCATTTGAAGCTTTAGAGTCTGTTTTACCTGGTTCCATTGATATTTCCCCTCAACTATTTGTGAGTTCTAACTATAAAAAAGTCTATCAGGGACAAGAGCAAATGTCTGGATATTTTCTAAAGCCAACACATGCTGTGATGTTTAGACTTCATCCAACCACTGGCGAATTAAGTGCTCATATTATAACCAATGAAGAATTGGATCAAATAAGTACATTAGTTAGAGCTGGCAATGTTAAAAACGTTTGGATTGTGAATTTAAAGTCTACCTTACTTTGCGGAGATTTGCCTGAAGCATTATTAAAACCCAAGGAGAATTTGAGCAACACTGAACATAAAATTTATCAGAATTATCATCAACTCATGGAGCAAGCCTGTTATTTTGCAGGTGAGATGAGAATATTAAGTGGGCGAGATGTGCCTTTAACTTGGTTAACTCAAAACCCGGATAAAAAATTAGATTTTTTTGAAAAAAACTTAATGGCGTATCGCAAAACGTCCCCATCTGATTTAATAGATATTAAAGCATTGTTCTCTAGTACCAATAAAGGTTATGAATATATTCATCAACATGCTTTTGAAGATTTAACTGGCTTTGATTGGAAAAAGGCTTATCCGGAATTAAGCGAACGTGCTATTCGTTCTTTAGGAATTTTGTCTCAAATTTATCATTCGTTGAACCAAAGTCCGCCGAACCCAATGCCAGAGAATGCTGAGCAAACCTACCTGGCTCATTACCCAACTCTGCCTATTGGC
>CAMDJY010000098.1 GCA_945901145.1 Legionella genomosp. 1
TCCAGCAACTCAGGTTGGTGTTGGGTTAAAATTTTAAGATCATTTGTTGGTTCAGTTTCTGAAAATACTCCGAAAACGATACATTGTTTTTCTTTTAATTCTGAAATCTTCGTGAGTCTATAATTCATTCTGGCTTCCTATCAGGTGCAAAAACTGCTATTTTAGCTAGGCTTTGTCTTATTTACTAGGGCACGTTATTCCGTGTTAATTTTTCGTTATCTTGCAAAAGAAGTATTTATCACTTTGGTCTCACTGACAACCATTTTGTTATTAATTTTCATGAGCAATCAATTTGTGCAGTATTTAACGCGAGCAGCCAATGGAGAAATTCCTGCGATGTTTATCGTTAAACTTATGATGCTTGAATTGCCTAATTTGATGGGATTACTCTTGCCGCTGGGGTTTTATGTGTCTTTATTGCTGGCGTATGGTCGGTTGTATGCGGATAGTGAGATGACGGTTTTACATGCCTGTGGTTATGGGCAACGCGATTTATTAAAGCAAAGTTTGATTATGGCTGCATTTGTCGCCATCGTGGTGGCGATCATCGTACTTTGGGCTGGGCCTAAAATTGCAATTGAGCGCACAAAATTACTAAGAACAACTGGGGTGCAAATGTTAATTAAAACCATTGCACCCCAGCGATTTCGAGCACTTCCAGGTGGGCGCGATGTTTTTTATGTGGAAGCTATGAATCGTGATCATTCTGCTGCGCATGGCTTATTTTTAGCACGTTTGATTAGTAAAAATGATCGTGAACAATGGCATATCATCTGGGCTCGTCAAGCTTATTTACAGGCAGACTCACAAGTTAACAGTGATTATTTGGTTTTAAAATCCGGTAAATCTTATCTTGGAACCCCTGGTCAGGCGGATTATCAAGTTGCTTTATTTGATCAGTTAGACCTGCGTTTACCCGCGCCAGATTTTACGTTTAAATCCGGCGATTTGCGAACGACCATGACACGCGATTTATGGCCTTTAAATAATCCTGATCGTACGAAAGAAGCTGAACTCCAATGGCGAATATCAATTCCTTTGATGGTCATAGTACTCACTTTAATTGCGGTGCCTTTGAGTCGGGTGAATCCACGTATGGGAAAATATGCCAATTTGTTGCCTGCAATTGTGATTTTTTTTGTGTATGCAAACTTTATTTTTATTGTGCGCGGATGGATTCTTGCCGACAAAATTCCAACTTGGCTTGGACTTTGGTCTTTACATGGGGTATTTGCTGGTTTAGGCGGGTTGTTGTTATGGCACAATAGATCGAGGTTTCAATGAAATTACTCGATAAGTATGTTGTAAAAGCTGTTGTGGCGTCGATTGTCTTGGTTACGCTGACATTAACGATACTGTATGGTTTTATTTTGTTTGTGGATCAATTAAATGATATTGGAAAAGGCGATTATACTTCGATAATAGCTGCTTGTGTTGTGCTTTTAAGTTTGCCGAATCAGGTTTATCTTTTTTTCCCTGTGGCTAGTTTATTAGGGTGTCTTGTGGGCTTAGGGGTGTTGGCTCAACATCGTGAGCTGATTATTATGCGTTCAGCTGGTTTGTCGATCATCCAAATTACCTATTTTGTGTTTCGGGCAGCGTTAATTTTAATTTTGTTGGTGACGTTTATTGGAGAAACCTGGGTGCCGCATTTATCGATGCGCGCGCGCGATGTAAAAATGCAAGCAATTAGCGGTGGGCAAACTTTGAGAACATCTTCAGGTGTTTGGTTACGTACCCAGCATGATTTTTTAATGTTAGGTCATGTCGTCTCAAATGAGATGCTTGATGATGTGTTGCAATTTCATTTTAATAAAATGCATCAATTAACCTTAGTTCGGAAAATTAAGACGATAGAATGGCTGGGTGGTCAATGGATTGCCCATGGTGTTTCAGAAACACATATTTATCAATCCCAGACCCGAGCAGCAAATTTTGATAAGATGATTTGGGATGTTGCTTTAAATCCACAACTATTTAAAGTTAGTCAAAGTGAACCTGATGAAATGAGCTTATTAGAGTTAAGGCGTTATCTCAAAGCAAATCGTGATCAAAAACAATCGATTGCTCAGTATCAACTTGCTTATTGGCAACGATTGATTCAGCCGCTGACAACGCTGGTAATGATGCTGCTTGCAATTCCTTTTATTTTTGGACCATTACGTTCCTCAACGATGGGCTCAAAATTATTGGCTGGAGCGAGTGTTGGATTTGGATTTCATTTAGTGAATCGTTTTTTTGGACCGGTGAGTCAGGTTTATCAATGGCCAGTAGAAATTGCAGCGATTGCACCGACCTGTGTTTTTGCGCTGATTGGTGTCTATCTAATGAGGAAAATTAAAACATGAGTTTTATGACGGTTTCGCCTCAAGTTGCATATATGGGCCGCGTTTTCACAGAAGCTGTTTTTAATCCTTTTTTTGCTGGATTTGTTTTAATAATGATGATGTTGATTTATCTTTTCTTTCGTGAAAAAAAAATAATCATTCGGCTTGGTGTTGTAATAGTATTTTTTGGTCTGTTTCTAGTAACGACACCCTGGCTTCCAGGTTGGATGCTTAAGCATTTAGAACGCCAGTATCAACAAGTGCAAAACATTGATCCAAATATTCAAAATATTGTGGTATTGGGTGGGGGTGTTTCTGAAGTCGATGCGCCGGCAATTGAAACGCTCAGTCGATCTAGTATTAAGCGTTTACTCGAAGGCATTCGGTTATTTAAAATATTACCTGATGCGACATTAATTTTATCAGGGGGAGGCTCAAAAAACGCCAATCAATCGGTAGGTGCACGGATGGCAGAATTGATCACTTGGTTGAATTTAAATAAGCAAGACCATATTCTAGTTGAGCTTGATTCTATTAATACTTTGGATGAAGCTAAATATCTCAAATCAATATTAAAGCAAAAGCCTTTTTACTTGGTCACTTCAGCACGGCATATGCCGAGATCGATGCATATATTTGAACATCAAGGCATGCATCCAATTGCTGCGCCCTGTGATTATAGTTATTTTTGGGAAGATACTAAACACGGGCGTATATATATTCCCAATTTGAATAATCTTGCTTATGTTTGTGGAACTTGGCATGAGCTATTAGGAATATTCTGGGGTAAAATTAGAGGTTTTTTATAGTTAATTAGCTAGCGGAAATCCATGTCGATAATGTTTCTATAATTTTTTTTGCTTGTTCGGCGCTGGAAATATTAAATTTTGATTTTTGCCAATATTGATCATTGCGTTTTTGATAGCGGCGAATTGTGTATTTTGTTGGACCATACTCGTTTTTAGCTGGCACCCATTCTTGATAGCTGAACATAATCGTTACCCATGCACCTTTGGAAAGAATCTGTTTATCAAGTTCCCGTACCCGCTCAATACCATCTTCTAAGAAAGTTATGGTTATATCATCAACTGTTTCGCTCACAATGGTATCTCTTATTCTAAATTATTGGTCGATGGATTGTAGGATGCCATTGAGAAATGTCAAGCGAAATACTGGCTGGTAACGATCAACTTGGTAAACCCAAACTTCAGGTTTGTCCGAATTGTTCGAACCTTGCACTGGACGCTTAATATAGGTCTGATTGACCATGGATGGATTGCCACAAGCGTTATAAACACTATTGGCTGCATCACCAATTTGAACTGGTTGTCCGTTACAAATATTCATGGCATTGTTGCTGTCGCCATTAATGCGCACTTGGCTGACCTGGTCGCCAATAATATCAACTTCTAAATTTACTTGGGTGGTTCCGGAGGGCAGAGACCACATGCGATAAGTTGAATCTAAACCGGAATAAACGGCGCTTTTATTCAAATTGGTGTAAATGAGTTGGGTGACGGGAATTTGTTCCATGAGGGGTTGTTTTGATTGTTGAATATCAGTTGGTTGCCCGCACAAGGATAAGACCTGGTCCCGATTCATGCCCACACGAATCGTACCATGGTTAACAGGGCAGTAAAATGTATTGACTGCACCCACTGTTATTGGCATGAATATTGCAACACACGTAATAAAAACAACATTTAAGTTCATGATTGCATCCAAATACTGATATATTCTTATATTCTGATTATAGCTTAATTTTAACAAATTATTTTCAGCAGTTTCAGTAAATCTCGAGCTGCATTTTGTTCTGCCTTGCGACGTGTATCTCCTTGGTTTTCTGTTATGCATTTTAGTTGAGGCACAGAGCAGCTCACAAAAAAAATGGATTCATGTTCGTTTTCTTCTTTTTTAATGAGGGTATACTCAGGCAGTGGGTATTTGTTTGCCTGTAAATACTCTTGGAGTGTTGTTTTCGGATCTTTGATGTCTATTTGTTCTAAACTGGCTTGTAGGCGGGTTTGATAAAGTTTTAAAATCACACGCTCGCAAGTAGCAAATCCAGCATCTAGGAATATTGCAGCAAGAATTGCTTCAAACGCGTCGGCGAGAATTGAGGCTCTGCGAAAACCACCACTTTTAAGCTCACCTTGACCTAAAATGAGGTATTCACCTAAATTTAATTCTAATGCAATACTTGCAAGCGTTTCTCCTTTCACTAAATGCGCGCGCACGCGACTTAATACGCCTTCGGATTGCGTGGTAAATTGTTGATAGAGCGCATAGGAAATCACTGTGCTTAAGATTGAATCCCCTAAAAATTCAAAGCGTTCGTTATGTTCTGTGTGAGCGCTGCGATGGGTTAATGCTTGTTTTAAAAGTTTTGGGTTCGTAAATTCATAACCCAATTTTTTAGTGAGTCGCAATATATCAACCAAAGTATTCTCCTAGATGAAGCTTAGTGGATCAAATGACCGATTCGATTGAAGCGAACTCGATCAGTTTGGCTGTTCCAACTCATCCAGATCAAAAAGGCTTTACCACGTAAATATTCATCTGTAACTACACCCCAGTAGCGGCTGTCAGCACTATCGTCCCGATTATCACCCATCATGAAATAGGCAGCAGGTGGGATAGTGATTGTAAAATCTGTTGCAGGGATATCAGGTCGAATATAAATATCATGGACTACACCGTTGAGATGTTCTTGATAGCGCGCTACAACCTGACCAGAGCTTGGATCGGTGGTGTATTCTATAAATTTTTGTTTGATGAGCTTGCCATTTATGGTTAATTTTTTATCATGATATTCTATTTTATCACCTGGGACGCCAATCACACGTTTGATATAGTCAAATGACGTATCAGGAGGCCAACGAAATACCACAATTTCCCCGGTTTTTGGGGAGCTGATATTTAAGATTTTCTTCTCCCATACGGGTAATCGCACGCCATAAGCGAATTTATTAACAGCAACAAAGTCACCAATTAATAATGTTGGCTCTAATGAGCTTGACGGAATCCGGAAAGGTTCGATTAAGAAAGAACGAAATAAAAGTACGAGAATAAACACAGGGAAAAAAGAACGTGCATATTCAATGACTTTGGGCATCGTTTGAGAGCCATTGCGCCGCCGCGCAAAACATAAGACATCAAGTAAATAAATACTGCCGCTGACAACTGCGCAGACTAGTAAAATTAAAGCAAAATTCATGGTGGGTTAACTCCTTATTTTTTACGATCCGCTTGAAATACTGCCATAAATGCTTCTTGAGGAATCTCTACATGACCGACTTGTTTCATGCGTTTTTTTCCAGCTTTTTGTTTTTCTAATAATTTACGTTTACGAGAGACGTCGCCACCGTAACATTTGGCAATCACGTTTTTTCGTAGGGCTTTTACGGTTTGTCTGGCAATAATGTGTGCACCAATGGCTGCTTGAATGGCAACATCAAACATTTGTCTTGGAATAATTTCACGCATTTTATCTGCAAGAATTTTACCTCGAGTTTGCGCTGCACTGCGATGCACGATGACTGATAATGCATCAACGCGGTCGCCGTTAATTAAGATATCCATTTTAATTAAATCAGCTTCTTCAAATTTTAAAAAATTATAATCCAGAGAGCCATAGCCACGGCTGACTGATTTTAATCGGTCGAAGAAGTCAGAAACCACTTCACTCATAGGCAAATCATACGTCACAGAAACTTGCCGACCACTATAAGTCATATTCACTTGCGTGCCGCGTCGTTCGACACAAAGACTGATGATGGCTCCTAAATAATCTTGTGGCACTAAAATATTGGCACGCACAATAGGTTCATACATGCGTGCAATCTGCTGTGCAGGTAAGAGCTTAGAAGGATTATCGACCATGATGGTCTCGCCCTTGGTCGTTTCAATTTTATAAATAACTGTTGGCGCTGTAGAAATCAGTTCTAGATTATACTCACGCTCTAAACGCTCTTGCACAATTTCCATGTGCAACATGCCTAAAAAGCCACAGCGAAATCCAAATCCTAAAGCTTCAGAAGACTCAGGTTCATAAAACAGCGAAGCATCATTAAGACTTAA
>CAMDJY010000099.1 GCA_945901145.1 Legionella genomosp. 1
TGCATGCAGCCGCTGAAGAACATTGTCCTTTATATGATTATTTAGGCAGGCTTGATCAGGAAAAAGATCACTACGAGCAACAACGATTACTCTATGTCGCGGCAACTCGTGCAAAAAAACGCCTCTATCTATTTGATCATCAACAAACTATCACTCGAGGCACCTTACGCTCGCTCTTAGCCACAGAATCTTTTCAACCCATGGAAACAACACCTGCCCAAATGCATTCGTCTTCCTATCCAGTGATAGAATATTTACCAAATGCTTATTATTCAAGCCCACAAAATATATTAAAACTCAACAAACACACACCCGCAATCAAATATGATGATAATCCCGCGCGCCTCATCGGGATAGCGGCACATCAAATATTGCAATGGATTTGTGAACATCACCCGCAAACCGTTGCAGAGGTTCCCTGGGAACTAGCGCATTATTTTTTAAAACAAAACGGACTTGATGCTAAAATCATAAATCTTGCAGCCAAACGCCTGCATGACTATATCGCACCCTTATTTACCAGCCCCAAAGGTCAATGGCTTATCCGCAAGCACCTTGAGGAACGTACAGAATACGAATTACTCATCGAACATGAAAATAAAGTACACACCCGTATCATTGATAGGACCTTCTGTGATCAAGGCATACGTTGGATCATTGATTTTAAAACAGGTCGCGAAGATCAAGCACAAGAAATGCAACATCGAAACCAAGTCAATCAATATGCAAACTATCTTCGTCATACCACCACAACGCCAATTCGTTGTGGTTTATATTATTTAAATTTACATCACTGGATTGAATGGGACCCGAGTATTGAATTAATTTATTAGTATTGAGACTCTTTCCATAAAGTCACAAATAAAACCATAACAATGGGGCCCACAAATAACCCCAATAAACCAAGCGTTTCAACACCGCCTAAAATGCCAAACAATACCGCCAGAAATGGCAACTGTATCGCCCCACTAATCAGAACCGGTTTGATAAAATGATCGGCAATAAAGACAACAATAGTTCCCCAAACCAAAATAATAATCGCACCTAGAATGTTCCCTTTTATCCATAAAACTAACGAAGCACTCGCAATGACAACTGGGACAACAAATGGAATCATTGCTGAAAAAGCCGTTAAAAACCCCATGAGAGTCGGGCCTGGTAAATCAACTAAAGCATAACAAATGCCCATCAAGACACCAACACCTAAACCTACAAACACAGTACCATTGACTGTGCCTCGCAATGCACTTGGTAATTTTTCAGCATAGCGAAACCAACGTTCGCCTAAGCAATTTTCTCCGATGCGATGAATCTCTTTTGTTAATTTTTGACCATCTCTGTAGAAAAAAAACAAAGTCAACACGGTAAATCCAATTTGAAACCCACGATGAAACAGATTAAATCCAACCTGTTTAATATAATGACTCGTAGGCGTTAATAACAAATGCAAATTCGATAAAATATCTTTAAGATTGCCAGGCTGCCCTAAATGTGTCATCCAATAAGCAGAAATTTCTTTTCCAAACCAAGGAATATTATGCAGAAACAGCGGCACTTCCCCGCCATTTTGATTAATGGATTGCAAATAATTTACTAATAATTGTAATTCACGCACCAAAACACTGATAAACCAACTTAACGGAACAATAATAATTAGCCCAAAAATACAGGTAAATAATAAAGCAGATAGTGTTGGACTTCCGCCGAAAAATTTACGCCAACGCTGATAAAGTGGAAAAGTCGCAATCGTAATGATCCCAGCCCAAACAAGAGAAGGAATAAAACGATGAATAATAAATAAAGCAAGAAGTACAACACTAACCGTCAAGGTAATACTGATAAAATCTTTGTGATTTTCGTTCATCATAAGCTCCAATGCCTTAAAACATAAGCTAAAATCTGAATCATCATCAAAGCAGGGATTGCAGCAATCACATCATCAAGCATAATGCCCAAACCACCATGAACGCGTTTATCAACCCAACGAATCGGCTCAGGTTTCCAGATATCAAACAACCTAAATAATCCAAATCCTAACAACATCCAAAAAATACCCCGCGGCGCCAGGAACATTGTTAATAAATAACCGACAATTTCATCCCATACAATCCCTGGGAAATCATGCACGCCAAGTTCTGCAGAAACACGTGCACAAATATAAACACCAAACAAAAAAGCTAAAAAAGTAATTACAAGGTAAACAATTGGCGACAGATTCATGAGCAATAAATAAATAGGTATTGCGGCCACCGTCCCCCATGTTCCAGGCGCATAAGGTATGAGCCCGCTGCCAAAACCAAAAGCAATAAAAAAATCAGGACGCTTCCAGACCGACTGCACAATTAACTTTTTATCCATTGGCCATTCCAAATTCAATTGATCTGACTTTTTTTGCTAAATTATTTAAAACGCCGTTCACATAGCGATGACCGTCTTGTGATCCAAATGCTCTTGCTAGAGAAACAGACTCGTCTAAAATAACGCGATAGGGTGTTTCAGGAACAAATAATAGTTCAAAGGTACAAATTCTTAAGATAGTATGTTCAATTGGATTTAAACTTTCTATCGGTCTATCTAAAAACTCAGAAAAAGCGGACTCAATGACCAGTAAATGCTCTGGTACGCCATAGAGTAGACGACAAAAATACTTAGGATCAAGTTTCTCAATCGGGTTTAAAGCACGCACTTGTGCTTCAATATCGGTTAATTCATTACCTGACATTAACCATTGATATAAAGCCTGCAACGCCATCTTGCGTGCCCGTCGGCGTTGTTTTATTTCTTGTTTATCCACTGTACCCTCAAATTTTAGATTCGTCGTTCATTTGTTCGATGGTTAGCCGAAATTCGCTGACGTCTTTAAATCGCTTATAAACTGATGCAAAACGCACATAAGCAACATGATCCAACCGGTATAATTGTTCCATGACCCAATCTCCAACTTGCCTTGAGTCAACTTCTCTCTCTCCCTTTTGACGAATATTGCGAATAATAGCAATAATTGCATCTTCGACAGCATCTCGACTCACAGGACGTTTTTCCAGCGCACGCATCATGCCCGCACGCAAATTATCAACACAAAAAAGCTCGCGTCTGCCATCGCGTTTAATGATCAATGGCATGACTAATTCGGCAGATTCAAATGTTGTGAAACGCTCATGGCAAAGTAAACATTGTCTACGTCGTCGAACTTGAGCACCCTCAGCCCCTAAACGTGAATCAATGACTTTAGTTTCTTCTGCATGACAAAAAGGACAGTGCACAATAAAATCCTAACAATAAATAGGAAACTCACGCGTCATTTTCAACACTTGTTCACGAACACCAATAATCCGTGAGTCATCCTCTAATTCATCTAAAATATCAGCGATCCAACCAGACAGCAACGTCACTTGATCCGCGCCAAAACCTCGCGTGGTAATGGCCGGTGTGCCTAAGCGAAGGCCACTGGTAATAAACGGTGAAAGCGGATCACCAGGTACGGAATTTTTATTGACAGTAATATTTGCACGCCCAAGTGCTAAATCTGCATCTTTTCCAGTAATCTGTTTATCAACTAAATCAACCAGCATCAAATGATTGTCTGTCCCACCCGAGACAATTTTATAGCCACGCTGCTGTAAAATTTCAGCCATAATTTTAGCATTTTTAATAACGTTTTGTTGATATGTTGTGAATGAAGGTTGCAAGGCTTCTTGAAATGCAACAGCCTTTGCCGCAATCACGTGCATCAACGGACCTCCCTGAATACCAGGAAACACCGCAGAATTTAATTTTTTTTCAAGGGCAGGATTGCTGCGTGCTAAAATAATGCCACCTCTGGGGCCGCGTAAGGTTTTATGCGTGGTGCTGGTGACTACGTCTGCATAAGGTAGGGGAGAAGGATATTCGCCTGCGGCGACCAAACCCGCGACGTGTGCCATATCAACTAATAAATAAGCACCGACCTGATCGGCAATCGTACGAATTTTTGCCCAGTCGATGACTCGAGAATAAGCTGAAAATCCAGCGATGATTAATTGTGGGCGATGCTCTAATGCGAGAGACTCAATCGAGTCATAATCAATCAGATCCGTGGTCTGATTTAATCCATATTGGATTGATCGATATAATTTTCCAGAAAAATTAACTTTAGACCCGTGAGTTAAATGTCCACCATCTGCAAGCGACATCCCTAAAACCACATCTCCTGGGTTAATTAACGCCATCATTGCTGCTGCATTAGCCTGTGAACCTGAATGAGGTTGAACATTTACATAGTCTGCCGCAAACAGTTGCTTCGCACGATCAATGGCTAATTCTTCAGCGATATCCACATAATCACAGCCACCATAATAGCGTTTACCAGGATAGCCTTCGGCATATTTATTCGTTAAAACCGAACCTTGAACTTCGAGGACGTGACGACTCACATAATTTTCAGAAGCAATCAGTTCGATATGCTCGTCCTGGCGTTTGCGCTCTTTTTCAATCGCTTGCCATAAAATAGGGTCAAATTTAGAAAGGGTTTCAGTTTGAAACATGGTCAAGATTCTGTATTAGACTGTGACACTAGCGTATCACAGTGCTCAACAAAAATCAGCTGATTTAACTTATTTCGCTTGGACTGATGCTTGAATTTTACTACCAAACATTGAAGGAACAATACGTACGGTGCTATATCGAGGAACATATCCAGCATACACTGGCGTGCCATAAAACGTATCGATATATAAATCCATACCATCATGGCAATAGCCATAATAAAACAAAGAGATATAATGCGGAGATTCATAACTATAAACACTAAAGGGTGTCAGTGCAATACCGTCATCAAATACACCATTCACACGCACGTCACTGTAACTATGGTTGATGATTTCAATTTCACAGTAACCAGGCCACCCCATTTTTTTAGCAGCATTTGTTAATTTTGAATCTTTTGCTGATTGAGCCATTTGCGTGTCATTATTAGCATCAGAGTGAACATGCTGATTCGCTGCGAACACTGGTGAAAATAATGTAAAAAGACAAGCTACAACAAACCCTTTAAATTTCATACTAACTCCTCGCGTAATGGTTGAGTTGCTGATTATAATTGACAGGCCTCTATTTGGTCAATGGGTTTTTTTTATGATCATAGAAAAGCATTAATCAAAGAGAGCAATGTCGACTTTTTGAAATTGACGTAACTTCTTGATTTTCAGGAGCATAAGCAACACGTCTTGAATTGTTTCTCATAACCGCCAACAACCTAAGCCCACGTGGATTATCCAAAGGCTCCGCTGCCAAGTTTTCCAAATAATCTCTAAATTTACGCTCGCGCTGGTAGTCAATCACTAAAATAAACAGAGGTAAAATAATTTCATTATTACAGTCTGCATTGTTATCGAATTTCATTTTTTTGCTTACTGGGTCAATGGTTACAAGATATTTTTGAGATTTCATAATGAAATCTGAGAACCTATAAACATTATTTTTTTTATCAACTATGATCTGAGCATTTAATTTTTCTTTCTCGGCCTCGGGCAAATTTAAATATTGTTTATAGAATTCTTGAAAATAACCAGTTAACCTAATATCGCAAGCTTGTATAAACTTCATTCCTGTAGGGTCATCATCTGCTGGCAGACCTTCTGCATAAATAAAATAAGCCTTGTTTATAAATTCTGCAATAAAATCAATTGTTGACTTTTTTAAGCGAGGCGAAGTATCTTCGGTGACACTAAGTTTATTAAAAAAGGCAGAATATTTAGAGTTTCTTCTGATTTGCGTTACCTCAGAAGGAATTTTTTGGCCAGGGATATCAGAAAAAAATCTTTTTTGTTGAGTATTGACATTAAAAAATAATCCATGAACAGACGTAGAAAATTCTTTACTTGCGCTCAGATTAAAAAGTTCAGTCCCGTCTCTAGATAATATTAGATCCTGTAATGGAATAGTATGAACTGGCTGAAGCGCTACGGCATCCTCTTCTTTTGTCAAAGTTGGAATAAGCAATTTGTAGGGATTATTAATTGTTTTATAATCATGCAAACCTTTTGCAAGCTTATAATAACGTGTTTCAGGAATAGTGAATTCATTTTTATCGTTAGTTATCGTTTGATAGAAATGCTCTTGATATAAATCTTTAAACAATTCTATGCCGGGGAAACTTTCTCCATTAGCTTTTATAAATTTTTTCGAACAAATCCATGCTGAAATTTTAAACATAACATCATCAATTTCTTTCTCTTTAGAAGCAGAAAGTAATAAACGAATTAAATTGAAAAAAGAAGAAGGGGTTTTTTTTTGTTCGCTATAGGTAACCGGCATAGAATATAAATAAAATAACCTACTTACATCTGCATAAGCTGTAATATTTTTATTCCACTCTTCTAATTTTCTTTTCCACATAGCCTGATCTTTAGTA
>CAMDJY010000100.1 GCA_945901145.1 Legionella genomosp. 1
CTGCCCTTACTGCGACCGAGCCAAACGATTATTAGAAAAAAAAGGCATGACTTACACAGAAATTCGCGTTGACTTAGATGAAGCAGAGCGCGAAAAAATGATTACTCTATCAGGACGACGAACTGTTCCACAAATTTTTATTGATGGTAAACATATCGGCGGATGCGACGATTTGCATGCTTATTTTGGTGTAAGTGGCTAATTTTTAATTTCTTAAGGAGAACTGTATGGAATTAACTCCTGACGAAATAGATTCTTATATGAAAAAAGGCTATGTGATCATTCCTAAGGTATTTTCAGCAAGGGAATCTCAAGACTTATCTCAAGCAACTGAAACACTGGGTAATGAAATCAAACAATTCGAGCAACAAGGTTTAGAAAATCAATTTGAAAAAGATTGGTTCGGTAGCCAGATTGTCTTATCAAAACGTCCAGATGCTCAAGGACTAGCAATTAAACGTATAGTATGGGCAGCTGCTGCTTGTCCTCTTTTAACTGTAATTCAGCAACCATCTTTATCTACCAAAGAATCAATTAATGAACCAGAAACAACATTTCATTTGAAATAGGGAGCGTACCTAGTTACAAGGCTTTCTTTAAAACATCCACTTTGTCTAACCGCTCCCAAGGGAACTCGTCACGCCCATAATGACCCAAAGTTGCCGTTGCGCGATAAATGGGTCTTAGCAAATCATGATGGCGAATAATCCCTTGCGGAGTTAAATCAAAATGTGTATGAATTAACTCGATGATTGTTTTTTCATCTAATCGTCCGGTTCCAAAAGTTTCAACATGAATCGAAGTTGGCTCTGCAACGCCAATAGCATAGGAAACTTGAATTTCACATTGCGAGGCAATTCCCGCAGCAACAAGATTTTTAGCAACATGTCGTGCCGCATAAGCCGCTGAGCGATCGACTTTAGAAGGAACTTTTCCCGAAAAACATCCACCGCCATGTCGCGCCATACCACCATATGTATCAACAATAATTTTACGTCCAGTTAAGCCGCAATCCCCTAATGGACCACCAATGACAAACCGTCCAGTCGGATTAATATAAAATCGAGTTTCTGACGTCAGCCACTCAGATGGAAGTACTGGTTTGATAATTTCTTCTCGTACCGCTTCTACCAAATCATGATAAAGAATCTCAGGTGCATGTTGCGTGGAAACGACTACGGTATTCACAGATACAGGCTTACCATCTTCATAATTCAAAGTCAGTTGGCTTTTAGCATCAGGTCTTAACCAGGGCAATATACCAGATTTGCGTAGATGTGCTTGACGCGCCATCAAGCGGTGCGCATAGGTAATCGGTGCGGGCATGAACACATCGGTCTCATGACTCGCATAACCAAACATCAGGCCTTGGTCGCCCGCGCCTTGTATTTTTGTATCTACACCTTGCGCAATATCTGCCGACTGTTTACCAATTGCAGACAAGACTGCGCATGATTCCCAGTCAAACCCCATGGCCGAGCTATTATAACCAATGTCTTTAATCACAGTGCGTGCGATTTCTTCAACGTCAACCCAGGCCGTCGTAGTGATTTCACCACCAACTAGGACCATACCTGTCTTCACAAAAGTTTCACAAGCAACACGCGCTTGCACATCCTGAGCTAAAATAGCATCTAGCACGGCATCTGAAATTTGATCAGCAATTTTATCTGGATGGCCCTCTGAAACTGATTCAGAAGTAAAAACATACGACGAACTCACAACAATCACTCCTCTTTAAAATCTTGCCTCAATGACCGTGCATCAAATGAATAAAACGATTGAATAAACATGAGGCTTCATGAGGGCCTGGACTTGCTTCAGGATGACCCTGAAACCCAAAAGCAGGCTTATCGCGATGCATTATACCTTGTAAGCTTTGATCAAACAATGAACGATGAGTGACAATTAAATTTTCAGGAAGAGCAGATTCATCAATCGCAAAGCCATGATTTTGGCTGGTAATATAAACGCGTTTCTCAGACCCTACTTCAATCACAGGATGGTTCGTTCCATGGTGACCAAACTTCATTTTAATCGTTCGTGCACCACACGCTAATCCCAGGATTTGAAACCCTAAACATATCCCAAATAAAGGAATTGATGCATCTAACAAAGATCGAGTCGCCTCAATGGCATAATCACAAGCAGCAGGATCGCCTGGGCCATTCGAAAGGAGAACCCCATCAGGATTCATCGCCAACACATCCGCTGCGCTGGTTTGCGCAGGAACCAAAGTTATGTGACAGCCTAGATCATGAAGAATTCGCAGAATACTGCTTTTGACACCAAAATCATAAACAACGACATGCAAAGACTCTGGCACTGAAGCGAGCGCCCATTCACCTTGGCCTTCATACCAACGTTCGATAGTCTGACGCGTAACCACACGTGCTAAATCTACCCCAGCAAGACTTGGACAACCACGAGCCAGTGCTAATGCTTGGTCGCATTGCTCAACATCCGTTGTGATACAAGCCGCAACCGTGCCATACTCTTGTAAATACTGTGTCAGCGCGCGGGTATCAAGGCCAGCGATAGCAACCACTTCGTGTTTTTTAAGCCAATCAGTTAAGGAACGCTCGGCGCGATAGTGGCCTTGAAATGGCGGGCAATCTCGAACGACTAAGCCAGAAGCCCAAACCCGAGAAGACTCCATATCCTCAAAATTACACCCAGTATTTCCAACATGGGCAGTAGTCAATAAAATAATTTGCTTCGCATAAGAGGGATCACTCAACATTTCTTGATAGCCAGTCATCGCGGTATTAAACACGAGCTCACCAACAGCATGTCCTGCACTGCCAATAGAAATGCCTTCAAAAACAGTACCGTCAGCCAGTACTAATAATGCCCTTGTATGGCTCATATTAAAATTTCATATCTTCAAAAAATTGTTTAACACCGGCAAACCAAGAATTGGAACGCGGTGAATGCGTTTGTTGATTATTATCTAGGGAATCTTGTAATTGCGCTAGTAAATCTTTTTGCTCTTTAGATAAAGACACCGGTGTTTCAACCAGAACTCGACACAGCAAATCACCCACGCCATGGCTGCGGACCGACTTGATACCTTTGCCGCGCAAACGGAAAGACTTACCCGTCTGGGTTTCAGCTGGAATTTTAAGCGTGACGCGCCCATTCAGTGTCGGAACTTCGATAGAACCGCCCAATGCAGCTGTAGTAAAACTAATTGGCACTTCACAGTGGAGATCACTCCCCTGACGTTCGAAAATCGCATGAGGTTTTAAATTAATTTGGACATATAAATCCCCGTGAGGTCCGCCGTGATAACCAGCTTCACCTTCACCAGATAAGCGCACACGATCACCTTGATCTACACCCACTGGAATTTTAACGGTCAAGGTTTTTGTTTCTCGTATGCGGCCTTCCCCGTGACAGTCACCACAAGGATCAACAATCACATGGCCCTCACCCTGACAGCTTGGACAGGTTTGCTGAATTGAAAAAAATCCTTGCTGAATACGCACTTGGCCCATGCCCTGACACGTTTCACAAGTTTTAGGTTTAGAGCCTTTTTTTGCCCCCGAACCATCGCAGGTATTGCAATTTCCGTATCGTGGCACAGAAATTTCAATTTCTTTACCAGAAGCAGCCTCTTCTAGAGTCAATTGAACAGACATTTGGAGGTCATTACCACGCTCAGCGCGCGTTCCACGACTACTCCCACCGCGACCACCAGAGAAAATATTTTCGAAGAGATCCTCAAACACATCGCCAAAACCACCAAATCCACCCTGTCCACCCGCCGCACCAGCTACACCCTCATGACCAAATTGATCATAAGCAGCACGTTTTTTAGGATCAGACAATACAGCATAGGCTTGTTGTATTTCTTTAAATTTTTCTTCTGATTCTTCATTGCCTGAATTGCGATCGGGGTGATGTTGCATAGCAAGCTTTCGGTATGCTTTTTTTATTTCCCCTTCACTTGCATCGCGACTCACACCAAGTAACGTATAATAATCATTCTGTTGCATTGATACTCACATATTATTTATTGCAGATTTAGCAATTTACGCCTCTTGTTTTGAGGCGTAAATCCATGAATTACTTCTTGTCGTCATCTTTAACTTCTTCAAACTCGGCATCAACCACGCCATCATCTTTAGGTTTAGCACTTGACGACGCATCTTGTCCTGAGGAATCATGCGCTTGTCCTTCAGCTTGGGCTTTTTTAGCATACACACGCTCAGCTATTTTTCCAGAAGCTTCAGACAATACACTAAGCTTAGCTTCGATGTTAGATTTGTCATTGGTCTTCACCGCTTCTTTTAAATCAGCAATTGCATCTTCAATACTCTTTTTCTCATCGTCCGCTAATTCACCTGCCAGATCTTTGATTGATTTTTCGCTGCTATGAATCAAATTATCAGCCTGGTTTCTTAATTCAGCTAATTCTTTAAATTTCTTATCATCTTCAGCGTGTGCTTTAGCATCATTGACCATCGCCTCAACTTCTGCCTCACTCAAACCACTTGATGCTTTAATGACGATTGACTGAGCTTTGCCAGAAGCCTTATCTTTTGCTGATACGTTAAGAATACCATTTGCATCAATATCAAAAGTCACTTCAATTTGTGGAACGCCGCGTGGTGCTGGAGGAATATCAGCTAAATCAAATCGACCTAATGATTTGTTTGCCGAAGCCTGCTCACGCTCGCCTTGCAATACATGAACCGTTACAGCAGTTTGATTGTTTTCTGCGGTTGAAAAGACTTGATTCGCTTTCGTTGGAATTGTCGTATTTTTCTCAATCAGCTTAGTCATTACACCCCCTAAGGTTTCAATCCCTAAGGATAATGGCGTCACGTCTAATAATAAAATATCTTTCACATCACCAGATAGAACAGCCGCTTGAATAGCAGCACCCACTGCAACTGCTTCATCAGGGTTAACATCTTTGCGAGGCTCTTTACCAAAAAACTCTTCAACTACTTTTTGCACCAAAGGCATACGTGTTTGGCCACCTACTAAAATGACCTCATCAATCTGACTAATGGTTAATTTTGCATCTTTCAAGGCCGTCTTACATGGTGCAACTGTACGTTCTACTAACTGCTCAACTAAAGACTCTAATTTTGCACGTGTTAATTTTAAGGTAAGATGTTTTGGTCCTGACGCATCGGCAGTAATATACGGCAAGTTCACATCTGTTTGTTGGGAAGATGACAGCTCAATTTTCGCTTTTTCAGCTGCTTCTTTTAGTCGCTGCAGCGCTAACGGATCATTATGTAAGTCAATGCCAGTATCTTTTTTAAATTCAGCAGCCAAATACTCAATTAAGGCTAAATCGAAATCTTCGCCCCCCAAAAACGTATCACCATTGGTTGCTAAAACCTCAAATTGATGTTCACCATCGACTTCAGCAATCTCAATAATTGAGATATCAAACGTTCCACCCCCAAGGTCATAGACAGCAATAACTGAATCGCCACGCTTTTTATCCATACCATAAGCCAGAGCAGCAGCAGTAGGCTCGTTAATAATTCTCTTCACTTCAAGGCCCGCAATACGGCCAGCATCTTTTGTCGCTTGACGTTGTGAGTCGTTAAAGTAAGCTGGTACCGTAATCACCGCTTCAGTGACTTCTTTGCCTAAATAGTCTTCAGCTGTTTTTTTCATTTTGCGTAAAACTTCTGCCGAAATTTGTGGTGGTGCTTTGTCTTCATTTTTAATACGAACCCACGCATCACCATTATCAGCTTTAACAATCGCATAAGGTACCATTTTAATATCTTTCTGGACGACCGCATCATCAAAACGTCGACCAATTAAACGTTTAATCGCATACAGTGTATTATCTGGGTTAGTCACAGCTTGACGCTTAGCCGCTTGACCAACAAGTACTTCGTTATCATTGGTATAAGCAACAATCGAGGGTGTGGTGCGATGACCTTCAGCATTTTCAATCACACGCGGGGTCTTGCCTTCCATGATCGCGACACAAGAGTTGGTTGTACCTAAGTCAATTCCAATCATTGTTGATGCCATTTTTTTTCACTCCAAGTCAAATCGTTTATTGATAAATAACATATAAGGGGTATTTTTCTAATTTCAAGTCAAAGCCAGACTTTTATTTTGAAACAATCACCCGTGCTGGGCGAATCACCCGTTCATTCAAAATATAGCCTTTTTGGAAGACAGTTAATACGACATTCGGCGCAACATCAGTAGCAGGTTGAATCGACATCGCTTCTTGGGTTTGCGGGTCGAACGCCATCCCCAATGGGTCGATTTGTGTCACGCCTGCTTTCTCCAAAGATTCAAGCAACAATTTCATAGTCAGTTGTAATCCTTGATGTAGCGACGTATCACCTTGCTGTTCTGCCAACACAATGGCTTGTTCCAAACTATC
>CAMDJY010000101.1 GCA_945901145.1 Legionella genomosp. 1
AAATGAATTTGATTCTGAGATTCGTGGCTGGACTCGTTATTGGAATGATATTTTTTCTCTTCCTGACCCATTGGATGCTAATTTAGTCAAAGCATTAATTGCATCAGAATCTAGTTTTCATGCAGAAACCGATATACCTGCAAAAAAACATGGACGGGCTCGAGGGCTCATGCAAATCACTGACTCAACGATGACTGCTTTAAGTGATCATCATGGTGAATTAAGTAATTATCTTATTTGTTTTGAACACGTAAAATTATTAAACCCCACAGCAAACATTTGTTGCGGTGTCCGGTGGTTATTTAGAAAAAAAATAACAGCCAGCTCAAAATTAGATCGGCAAGCGACCTGGATTGAGACTGTCGCCGACTACAAAGGGATTTTAAAAAGCCTTCCGCATAAATGGATGGAGATCTTTCAGCATCATTATTTATGCATTACCGAAGGCTGCTAATCATGAAGCAATGTTTATCATTTCTTTCAATCATATGCTTGCTTTTTCCAATGCAACTTTTAGCCATTAATGCGAAGAGTTTAAAAAAATATCCTCATCAGCTTATTACTGATGATTATGGGATTCTCAATGAAGACAATTTAAGAAGATATGTCGATGGCATTATTCCCGAACCATTTCATTGGAATATTACAGGTTTTGATTATTGGCAATGTTTCGCAACAAAAAACGTCTCTGCTTGGTACGAAAAAGGTGAGTACGATGCAGACGAAAAAATAACAAGAGGTCACCCTCACCTTACTATAAGAAATAACTTAACAGAAGTGCATGATTACGTTGTTAGAAGAGGATTTTCTTTAGATTATGCAAAAGAAAAAGTGGCTAAATGGAAACAATTAATGAAAAACCAAGAATACGTGTGTATTGGCGGGGCTTTTTCCGGAACAGATAAAAAAATAATTAATGGAAGAGAAATCAAAGAGCACGGATGGATCTTTGAAAATTTAAAAACCAAAAAAGGCTGTGACGCTTATTTCTCTGGATGGTGTAGCTAGACTAAGGAACAGTATATTGAACATAAAATTTCGTTTTCATGCGCTTAGCAGAATGTTTGAAAGAAACATATCTGAAACCGATGTACTAGAAGTTTTGGCTACCGGTAAAATTATTGAAAATTACCCTACAGATCAACCGTACCCAAGCTGCCTAAGACTTGGATTTGTGAACAATCGTCCGCTACATGTCGTAACAGCTGAAGCGACAGCTGAAGCAACTACCGTTATAATAACAGTATATGAACCCGACTTGGCTCGCTGGGAGCTTGGTTTTGAAAAAAGGAAATAAACATTATGAAATGCATTGTATGTAAACATGGGCATACTCAACCTGGAACAATGACTGCTACATTCGAACGAGCAGACACAACGATTGTAATTAAAGAGGTTCCCGCAGATGTGTGTGACAATTGTGGAGAGGAGTATTTATCACAAAAAATTTCTACACAATTATTAAAACAAGCCGAAGAAGCGGTAAAGGCAGGCATTCAAGTGGATGTTCGCAAATACAAATCCGCTGCTTAGATATTAGCGAACAATCGTGAAAAGCAAATTAAAAACATTCGTGATGAACTCAGGAGAGCGATACTGTTTACTTATTGACAGTGATTCTGACTTACCTTTGTTTTATCCCAATCTTTATGTGACTACTCAAATTAGAAATAAATCCTTATCATACTCCACCATGGAAGCGACTTTGAGCAGCATATCCGTGCTCACAAGCTTCTTCGAGACTCAAAACCAAGATATTGAAAAAAGAATTCGAGAGGGTCAATTTTTTCAAGAAAGAAAAAGGATTAATTCCTGAGATTGAAGAGTCATTAGAGAAAAACAAACCCACCAAATAAACTTTTTTTACTGGTTATGTTACTAAATTTTTGTAAAAAATACTCTTGAAAATAAATGGATTATTAACAGAAATATATTTATATTGATAATACAATATTAAAATGCTCAATAAAAACAACATATTATGATTTTGAATGTATTTACAAAACTCATAGGCAATCCAGTGATAGGATGGCGCCATTGCTTATGAGACAACTCAAGCAAAACCGATTGCAACTGACCCACCTCAGGTGGAGCAGATAACAGCGGCTCGATAATCGAAAAGCGAAATCGAGCCCAACGAACTTGACGAGTATCAGCATTGTCTTTTTCATTCACCATGTTCGTTCTCAAACCAGCTGGCAAACAATGAATCATAAATTCAGTCGCTTGACCATACCTATAATGGGTACTATAATACCCATTATGAGAACAATAAAACACAGCCTTTCAAATGCGCTTTTCTCTAAAGTACGCCAGTGCGTACTAGCCTTAATCTATGGCCAACCCGATCGTAGTTTTCATACCAATGAAATTATTCGATTAACTCATTCAGGAACAGGCGCTGTTCAACGAGAGCTTGAAAAGCTAACCGCTGTTGGTCTAATCACAGTACGGTCTATTGGTAATCAAAAACATTACTCAGCAAATTGCAGTTCGCCATTATTCACAGAATTACGCAGTATTGTATTAAAAACATTTGGATTAGCTGATGTGCTTAGAGAAGCACTTGCACCCATTTCCTCACAGATACATATCGCTTTCATTTACGGTTCTATGGCTAAACAAGAAGACACAGCGACCAGTGATATTGATTTGATGTTGGTGGGTGATAACTTAACATACGCCGATGTATTTAAATTGCTTGAAGAAGCGCAAGGAAAATGGGGGCGCCCCATAAACCCCACTTTTTACTCGCCAACGGAATGGACGCGAAAACATCAAGCAAACAATCATTTTGTAGCACGAATAGTAAAGCAACCCAAAATTTTTCTAATAGGAACTGAGGATGAGCTTACCAAACTTGGATAATCTGGTAAAAACGGGCCAGCTAAAAGTAGAACCAATGAATCAGTTGGAATTTTCTGGTTTACTACGCTCAGGCGAAGCGCGACTGAACGATGCAGCCAATACGTCTCTTGCTGCAGAAAGTCAATTTGATCTGGCTTATAATGCTGCTCATTCACTATCCCTTGCCGCACTACGTTGGCATGGGTATCGATCGAGCAATCGCTATTTGGTGTTTCAAGTGCTACCTCATACCATTGGGGTTGGTCCAGAAGTTTGGCGCGTATTGGCCAAATGTCACGATTGCCTCAATGTTGCTGAATACGAGGGATACTTTGAAATTGATGAACAACTACTGAAAGACTTGTTAACTGCTACACAAACTTTGTTAGCTCGTGTAAGCTCTCTAAAATAATTTTTTGTTAAATTTGTTAATTTAAACCTACATATTAACACACGTATCTTAAAAATTAAGGAAAATCTGATGGTTACTACGGAATTAGAAAAAATCGAAGATAAAAAACAATCCCTAGCATCTGAAGAAAAAACTCACCCCTGGCGACTCTGCGCTGCTGGGAAACACTTTGTAAAAAAACATATTGTGCATATGCCCCCTAGCACAGAGCATCCTAATGGACAAATCATAGAAAGACATGAGCATTGCGCTCTTAATCCTTCAAAAAAGGATATCTTGTCATTTGATGAAATCCAAGAAATCACAACGAAGCATTTCCATCAATTAAGCGGAGTACCAAAAATCGGTAAATTAAAAGGCTACGCTCATGCAGATGAATTTGATTCTGAGATTCGTGGCTGGACTCGTTATTGGAATGATATTTTTTCTCTTCCTGACCCATTGGATGCTAATTTAGTCAAAGCATTAATTGCATCAGAATCTAGTTTTCATGCAGAAACCAATATTCCATCAGGCCAAGGAGATGGACGTGCTCGCGGATTAATGCAAATAACAGATGCTACCATGCACATTTTAGGTGATCATCATGGGGAACTGAGCAATTATCTCATTTGTTTCGATCACTCAAAATTACTCGACCCGTCTGCAAATATTTGTGCTGGGGTGCGTTGGTTATTTAGAACGATGATAATTGCAAAATCTAGACTTGGAGAAAAAGCAACATGGATTGATGCAGTAGCTGCGTATAAGGGAGAGTTAGGAAAAACCCCTTCCAAGAAAATGGAAATATTTCAGCATCATTATTTATGTATTATTGATGGATGCTGATCATGAAAAAATATCTTTTTCTGGTCATTACCATTTTTCTATTAACTCCGATGCAACTTTCCGCCATTGGCCAGAATAGTCTAAAGAAATATCCCTATCAATTGATAAGCACTGATTATGGAATCCTTAATGAAGCTAATTTAAAAAGATACGTAGACGGCATCATTCCCAAGCCATTTAACTGGGATATTACAGGCTTTGATTACTGGCAATGTTTTCCCACTAAGAATGTAACTGTTTGGTATGACAAAGGAACTTATGACCCATACGACAAAGTCGTAAGAAGCGATCCTCACATCAGCATAAAAGCTTCACCAATGGTGACTCATGAATATGAGCCAAGAAAAAATTTTTCTATTGATTTCGCTAAAGAAAAAGTGACGATTTGGAGACATTTAATGAAAAATGAAAAATATGTATGTATCGGCGGTGCTTTTACCGGCACCCATAAAAAAATAGTGAATAGAAAAGAAATCACAGAACATGGCTGGATATACGAAAATTTGAAAACAAAGAAAGGATGTGACTCCTACTTTTCAGGATGGTGTAGATAAGTGGCATAATTTGTATGGATAAGAAGCACTTGCCCGCATTAACTCACAGATACATATCGCTTTCATTTATGGGTCTATTGATAAACAATCTGGTAAAAACTGGCCAGTTAAAAGTAGACCCCATGAATGAATGAGAGTTTTCCGGTTTACTACGCTCAGTCACTGTCATATCCCCCCCCCAGAGTCACGACTTGCATTGGGGGTAGGTTCTGCAACCGGAGGTAAAACAATGTTGACCTGATACTTGCTTTGCTCTCTGATATAAGCAGCTAGACCCGTCTTTGAATCTTGAATCTTGGTTTGTAAATTTTGTTGAGATACCTGTACCGGTTCACCACGCGCATCTTTTTTAATTTCATCACGATCTATATCATATTCATACATAATGCCGTCTTGTCTTGCCATGCCTTGTTCAACAATCCAGGCTTTAAGCAGCGTATCAAGAGCATTACGCGTGTTTTCATCAATTTCTTGAAGATAATTTCTCTCGAGCTTCCCCTCACCGACCGTAATCTCTAAGCCAATAGCAACACGACCTGATTGGGAGTTACTGGGCGCCATTTGATCTAATGCAGTAGTCTGAAACTCACGATTTTCATGAGGACTAGGAACACGCGTACCTCGCCAGGGATCAAAGACAAGCATACTTTGCCTTTTAACTTCCCCGGCGAACTCCCACATGCCTTGTACCAAATCTGAAAAACTATTCAGAGCATTTTGTTCTTTAAGTTTTTTTTCAAATTTTTGCACAAAATATTCAGCGGATTCTGACGTGTATTCAACTAATTTCATCAATGATTCAATTGTTTCTTTAAGTGGTAATTGCATCGCCATCATCTCGCTCCTCTAAACCTCTGCTGCTACTGGATTGGATTTTGATAATGATCAGCAACAGATTGATATGATTTTTGTTTCATAGACTCAAACTCAAATTCATCCACTTGAATCGCATCCCAACGCGCTTGTTCTATGGTCATAATCGTCTGCATTTCTTGAGAATCAATCACACCTTTGGCAACCAAATCTTTTAAAGTTTCTTTTAAATATGAACTATTTAAACGTTTTTCGCGCCGAATTTTTTTATACAAGTCGGTATGCTCAAGCAGCTGCTGAAAAACAAGTTCCACGCGATCTATCGGTCCATTGGCCTCACCTGTTAAAAACACAGCTTTTAACAGATCATTACGATAATGATTATTAGTGATCATTAAGGCAACCAGTTGATGATCTAACTTATCACTTGGATAGCGCATGGTCTGGCCGAATGGAAAAGCCAAAATACGCATCAGCCTGCCCAAAATACGTGACGGATAATTATCGCATAAGCTTAGCAATGCCTTTTGGGCATGATAAAAACAATAAGCCAACGCCCACTCGGCATGAACTTGCTCGTCTGGATGCCCCTCCCGCTCGCGGAAGTACCGAAGCGTTGCCATCGCTAAATAAAGATACGACATGCCATCACCTAAACGTGCGGATAACCGTTCTTTACGTTTTAAATCGCCGCCTAAAACCATTAAAGACAAATCAGCTATCCAAGCAAAAGCATAACTCAAGCGCGTTAAGCGCTGGTAACTTCGTTTTAATGGACGACTTCTGGGCACGGCAATTAAATAGCCGCCAGTCCAAGCAGACAGGACTGTTTTAGCAAAATTACGTAAAAAATAAAGAATATGAGACCAAATTAAATCATTGAAGGCAGGTTTATTATCTTC
>CAMDJY010000102.1 GCA_945901145.1 Legionella genomosp. 1
TCCACGTATATACGCATGGACCGCCTGTGCTTCTTCTGGCGTTGCCGTTTTACCGGTACCAATCGCCCATACAGGCTCGTAAGCAATCACACATTGTGCAAAGTCACTGACTGCATCGCGAAACACCGAACGAATCTGCTGTGCCAATACTTGTTCAGTCAAGCCTTTTTCGCGTTCACCCAAAGTCTCACCGACACAAAGAACTGGAATTATATCATGATCTTTCGCATGGTGGAATTTATCAGCGACAAAATTTATCTCTTCTTGAAACAATAGCCGCCGTTCTGAATGCCCAACCAAAACATATTGACAACCATACTCTTTGAGCATTGGCGCTGAATGCTCTCCGGTAAATGCCCCTGAATCTTGTGAATAAATATTTTGCGCACCCCATAAAATCGGCGTATCTTTAAGTATTGCACTCACAGCAGCAAGATATATGGCCGGCGGAAACACAGCGCATGAACTTGATGTATATTTTGGATAGTTAGTGATTAATTTTTTTAATAAATCAACCACCATATCCTTAGAACCATTCATTTTCCAATTGCCCATCACCAACTGTTGTCTCATCAATTATCCTTTATGCTGCCTTTATGCCGTAATACGTCCATCCGCCAGAGCCTGTTCGATCGCCTGAATTTCACCGGATAATTGTTGTGCTTTCGTTTGAACGTCGGTTAAATTATCTCCCTCAACCATCACGCGCAGCAGAGGCTCTGTTCCTGAAGGGCGCAGTAAGACTCGGCCTTCTCCTGAGAGTCTTGCATCCATTGCCGACACGACACTTTGTACTTCTGGGTGATTTACCAACAGCGCTGCGCGATCAGTTTTTAGATTAATCAATACTTGCGGCAATAAATGCATGCCGGCACACAGCTGTTCTAAAGTTTTTTCTTGTTTCACCATAATTGCCAACACTTGCAAAGCGGCAACAATACCATCGCCTGTCGTGGTTTTATCCAAACACACGATATGCCCAGAAGATTCACCGCCAATTTTCCAATCTCTGGCTTTGAGCGCCTCAAGAATATAACGGTCGCCTACGCGTGTGCGCAGAAAATCGACACCAAGCGCCTGCATCGCTTTTTCCAAACCATAGTTACTCATTTGTGTGCCGACCACACCGCCGTTAAGCAAGCCTTTTTGTAATCTATCTTTTGCGATGATATATAAAATTTGATCGCCATTGACGATACGGCCCGCATGATCAACCAGAACCACCCGGTCGCCGTCCCCATCTAAGGCAATGCCAATATCTGCATGATGTGTTAATACCTGCTGACATAAGGCCTCAGGAGATGTTGAGCCGACCCCTTGGTTAATATTAAAGCCATCAGGTTTATTCCCCATAGCCACAACTTCGGCACCCAATTCACTAAAAACATTAGGGGCAATATGATAAGTCGCACCATGCGCACAGTCGACCACAATTTTTAAACCAGATAATCGAGTTAACGACGGCACACTCGATTTGCAAAATTCGATATAGCGCCCAGGCGCATCATTAACGCGAGCTGCTTTTCCAAGTGCCGCCGACTCTACAATAGTCAACTCTTGATCAAGCATTGCTTCGATTTCAAGCTCAATTTCATCGGGTAATTTACAACCCTCTGCAGAAAAAAATTTAATCCCATTGTCTTCAAATAAATTATGGGATGCACTAATAACAATGCCGGCATTCGCACGTAAAGTTTGGGTTAAATAAGCAACTGCAGGAGTTGGCATCGGGCCTAATAAACGCACATCAACCCCTGCTGCAGATAACCCTGCTTCTAAAGCAGATTCCAGCATATAACCAGACACGCGTGTATCTTTACCAATTAAGACTTTCTTGCGCGCACCATTGACTAAAACACAGCCAACCGCCCATCCTAATTTCAACATAAATTGTGGATTAATATAGCGCGAGCCCACGCGTCCACGAATACCGTCTGTGCCGAAATATTTACGCTGAGCCATCCCTCTCTCCAGTTGGTTATATCATGTATTTAAATTTGCCACTGCATCAACTATTAGCAGCGCGTCTCGTGTTGCACGAACATCGTGTGTTCTAATGATATTCGCACCTTGTAATCTAGCATAAGTTGCCAAGGCCAAACTTCCAGCTGAGCGCTCTGCAGCTGGTTTATTTAAGAGCACCCCAATCGTGTGTTTTTTAGAGGCGCCAAAGACTAATGGCAACTGATGCATTTGAAATAGAGCGAGTTGATTGGTGAGGCGCAAATTATCCTCAACAGTTTTCCCAAATCCAAACCCTGGGTCTAACATTAAATAATTGCGCGATAACCCCGCTGATAAGCATGCTTGTATCCGCTCTGCAAAAAAATTCTGAATCGCTGCAACAACCCCGTGTTCGTACACGGGCGCATCCTGCATATTACGGGGTGCCCCTCGCATATGCATCAAGCACACCGGAACCTGAAGTTGTTTTGCCACTTCTAATGCTCCTGGCGCTTGCAGTGCGTAGATGTCATTGATAAAAGTAGCGCCTGCTGCAACTGCGATGCGCATCACATCTGGCTTATAGGTATCAATGGAAATCGCAATATTATGGTATTTTCTGATACCTTCAATCACAGGAATCACACGGCGTAATTCTTCGTCCAGAGCAACGGGTAATGCTCCGGGACGTGAAGACTCACCGCCAATATCTATCACATCCGCACCTGCTGCAATAAGCGCTTCGGCGTGCCTCAATGCATCTTGCGTCTTCAAGTAACATCCACCATCACTAAACGAATCGGGCGTCACATTCAGAATCCCCATAACTAAAGAAGGGGATTTATTCTGGGTTTGCTGTTTAAAAAAATCTTCACACCAGGTGATAAAGGCTGAACTATCCACCAGAAGAAAAGTCCTCTATCGAGCCACCAGATGCAGCATGAGGCCCAGCATCTTGTTGAGGCTTTTTGGATAAACCATCAATCTCTAGCCTATCCCAATCTTCAGGAGGAGAAGGTGGCTTGCCATTCAAAATTTCTTTAATCTGTTTCGCATCAATCGTTTCATATTTCACTAATGCTTCTGCCATCAAATGAAGTTTATCCATGTTTTCCACTAAAATCGTCTGCGCCCGTTGATAATTACGGTCAATAATCAGTCGAACTTCTTCATCAATCTGCTGGGCTGTTTTGTCAGAAATTTCTTTATTTTGTGATACAGTGCGACCGAGAAACACTTCACCTTCCTCTTGGCCAAACGTTAAGGGACCCAGAGCAGACAACCCCCAGCTGGTCACCATTTTACGCGCAATTTCTGTAGCCCGCATAATATCATTCGACGCCCCCGTCGTTGCATGCTCAGAACCAAAAATCAATTCCTCTGCGACACGACCACCAAACAGACTGGCTAATTGGCTTTCCAAGCGAGTTTTACTATGGCTATAACGATCTTGCTCAGGTAAAAACATCGTCACACCCAATGCGCGCCCACGCGGAATAATGGTCACTTTGTATACGGGATCATGTTCAGGCACCATCAACCCAACTAAGGCATGTCCGGCTTCATGGTAGGCAGTTAATTTCTTCTCATGTTCATCCATCACCATCGAACGACGCTCAGCGCCCATCATGATTTTATCTTTTGCATGGTCCAATTCAGCCATCCCGACTTTTGCTTTATTTTCTCGTGCAGCAAACAAAGCAGCTTCATTGACTAAATTCGCTAAATCTGCACCAGAAAATCCCGGCGTACCGCGGGCAATTGATAAAATTTCTACATGAGACTCAATGGGTACTTTACTTAAATGAACCCGCAAAATTTGCTCACGACCACGAATATCCGGCAAAGACACCACAACTTGACGATCAAAACGACCCGGACGCAATAAGGCAGGGTCCAACACGTCGGGTCGGTTAGTTGCTGCAATCACAATCACCCCTTCGCTGCCTTCAAAGCCATCCATCTCTACTAAGAGCTGGTTCAGCGTTTGCTCACGTTCATCATGTCCACCACCCAATCCTGCGCCACGATGACGGCCAACAGCATCGATTTCATCAATAAAAATAATACACGGAGCTTGTTTCTTTGCCTGTTCAAACATATCGCGGACCCGCGACGCACCAACGCCCACAAACATTTCCACAAAATCAGAGCCTGAAATCGTAAAAAACGGTACTTTCGCTTCGCCAGCCACCGCACGTGCCAAGAGTGTTTTTCCTGTTCCAGGAGAACCAACTAGTAACACTCCGCGCGGAATACGCCCCCCTAAATTTTGGAATTTAGAAGGGTCACGCAAAAAATCAACCAATTCTTTTACTTCTTCTTTGGCTTCATCAACCCCTGCGACATCAGCAAAAGTTACTTTGACTTGATCTTCACCTAAGAGTCGCGCCCTAGAGCGCCCAAAAGACATTGCACCTCGACAACCGCCGCCTTGCATTTGACGAATAAAAAATACCCAAACGCCGATAAGCAATAACATCGGGAACCAATTCACAAATAAATGCAATAAGAAACTCTCTTGTTGTTTTTCTTGGCCAATCACATCAACATTGTTTTTTAATAATTGACCCAATAACGCATCATCAGGCAGTGGCTGATACGTCACAAAACGATGGTTATTTTTTGTAACCCCTTTGATAATCTTTTCATCCTCAACCGCAACGGCAGCAACCGCACCCTGTTCAACTTCTTTCAAAAATTGACTATATGAAATTTTCTCAGCCATTGGCGTATGCGGGCCGAAATTACTAAACACAGACACCAGAACTATGGCTATAATAAGCCAGAGAAATAGATTTTTAACCATATCGTTCAAAATAATAACCTCTTTCGGTTCAAGCTAGATTAAGTATGTCTCATTTTCTAAAGTTACTACAATTTATATCCCTTCGCCAGTAAATAGGTTTCTCGAGATCGAGACCGGGAGGCTTGAGGTTTACGAATCACTACTTTATCAAATTGCGCACGCGCCAATTTTACCAGGTCATCAAATCCGGATCCATGGAATACCTTCATAAATAACGACGCTCCTGGTTTTAATATTTGTGTGCTTAAATCAAAGGTAAGCTCCGCCAAATACATGGCGCGGGGCATATCTACAGCACGATTGCCACTCATATTCGGCGCCATGTCTGATAATAGTAAATCAACACCTTGAGATGGAATGACCTGGCGCAATTGCTCCAATATTTTGTCTTCTGAAAAATCACCTTGAATAAAAAAAACACCAGCCAAAGCATCCATTGGCAAACAATCTAAAGCAATAATCGTACCAGATTGATCTAAAGTTTCTGAAACATACTGCGTCCAACCGCCTGGAGATGCGCCCAAGTCCACCACGACCATGCCCGGTCTCAATAATTTTTCTTTTTCATCGACTTCTTTTAATTTATAAGCAGCACGGCTTCTATAGCCATCTTGTTGAGCTTTTTTAACATAAAAATCATTAAAATGCTCATCTAACCACCGTCTGCTGCTTTTGGAACGCTTCATCAACCATCTAAAATAAGTAAAAAATTTGGACTATTATACTAGATGCCATAACAGGATTCCAGCGATATCATTGCAATATTAAATCACATCCGATAGATTAAGCTGCTGACAACTTTTTTAATCTTAATATTGATCTATTTGTCTTTATTTGTTACAGTATGGTCACCTAAACCCTAAGAGAGCCCCTTAAAAATGATAACTATGAGTCATGCGCATCAAAAAGAGCTCATTGAGATCATTTTTGATTATTTAAAAGGCAAGTCTCTCGATCAAATCCACGCGCAGTTAAAATTAAGTTGCGATGAAACTTCAGCTCGCGCCAAACAACAGTATCAGTCCATACAGATATCCCCGGAACTTAAACAAGCAATTTTTAAAGCACTCAAAGTGCCTAACAATCACCACCAAAACTATCAGCATCACCAAAACATCCTAGATTTAATCAGTCATTTACATCAAGATGGCTTCGGACATGATCATTTAAGCTATTTACTCTATCTCATTGAAACCACTCATCCCAAACGCAGTTGGTTACAATTCATCCAGAATACGGTTTTTTATACTGCGGCCAGTGGACTGTCTTTATTTGCATTATTAAAAACCATTGGCTTAAAACGTATTTTGGCTATTTTAGCCAATGTTCCTTTGGTAGGCATGATTATTAGCTTAACCAGTTATTTCAGGTCGATTTATGAAATTTTTTACTATGGATTGTCTAATCTTAATCCAAAATTAATTTCATTTGCTTTTAAAACAAGTGCATTAATTTTAACTCTCACTGCCTATACTTTGCTCTTTATGGCGTCCGCAGTGCTAACACCACTGATGGGGATCTTATTTGTTAGCAGTTCAGCC
>CAMDJY010000103.1 GCA_945901145.1 Legionella genomosp. 1
CATTTAAGGTTCGTGCTTTAGCAATCATGACTTTTTCCATCATTGCTTTAGACATGCCCATAGCGTTAATAGGATAAACGGCTTTGTCCGTACTTAAACAAACCACGCGACTCACAGCATTTTGAACTGCAGCTTCTAAAACATTTTCAGTGCCTAATATATTGGTTTTGACAGCTTCAAGTGGATAAAATTCACATGAAGGGACTTGTTTTAAAGCAGCAGCATGAAAAATAAAATCTACATCTCGTGTAGCTGTAGATACGCTGTTGAAGTCTCGTACATCACCAATATAGAATTTGAGACGAGAATTTTCGTAAAGTTTACGCATATCATCTTGTTTTTTTTCATCGCGGCTAAATATACGAATTTCTCCAATATTTGTACTAAGAAATCGTTTAAGAACAGCATGTCCAAAAGATCCAGTGCCACCCGTAATTAGTAGCGTTTTATTCTGAAAAATGCTCGATAATAATTCAGGGTTTATCTTTTGTTCTACCATAATATCCTCTTCCTTAAGCGATACAAATTAGATGCATCGAAAAATACTTTGGTATCATGACGGAAATTTTTATGTCTGTCTAGAACATCGATAATGCAAAAACTGAATATTGACGGGTTGCCAAAAATATAGAATGATAGGGCTGTTTTGCATGAAGTCTTTGTTTTATATCATGTTGAAAGTGCTAAAAAATAGGATGGTGTATTCATGAGATTTCTTATTACCGGCGGCGCGGGGTTTATTGGTTCAGCATTAATTCGTTATTTAATTAACGAAACTTCTCATACAGTATTGAATCTTGATAAATTAACTTATGCAGGAAATTTAGACTCTCTTGCTGAAGTGATCAACCATGATCGTTATTATTTTAAGCAAATTGATATTTGTAACGCGGATGAAATTCATGCTTGTTTTCAGGCTTACCAGCCAGATATTGTTATGCATTTAGCCGCCGAAAGTCATGTCGATCGCTCTATTAAGTCATCTGCTCCATTTGTTCAAACGAATATTGTAGGTACTTTTATTTTGCTTGAAGCTTCTCGAGCATATTGGGGTAGTTTATCTGATGATCGTCGTGTTAAATTTCGTTTTCATCATATTTCTACAGATGAAGTCTACGGTGATTTAGCAGACACGCGTGCGTTATTTACTGAAAATACAGCTTATGATCCCAGCAGTCCTTATTCAGCTTCAAAAGCTTCGAGTGATCATTTAGTCAGGGCTTGGTATAGAACTTATCAATTACCGGTTTTAATCACCAACTGCTCAAATAATTATGGGCCTTACCAGTTTCCTGAAAAATTAATCCCCTTAATGATTTTAAATGCTTTATCAGGTAAGTCGTTACCTGTATATGGTCAGGGAGACCAAATTCGAGATTGGCTATTTGTGGAAGACCATGTGCGCGCATTATATGAAGTTGTGACTAGGGGGCGCATAGGTGAAACTTATAATATTGGTGGGCATTGTGAGAAAAAAAATATAGATGTCGTTCATAGTATTTGTCAATTATTAGAAGAAATGAGACCAATTGTTTCAAGCGAGATGACTGTTCAGCATTACCAAGAGCTCATCACCTTCGTTACAGATAGACCTGGTCATGATAAGCGATATGCCATTGATGCTAGCAAAATTGAAAAAGATCTGGGTTGGCGACCCAAAGAAAATTTTGATTCTGGTTTAAGAAAAACCGTGGAATGGTATTTAACGCATCCCAATTGGTATCAACGTATTTTGGATAAAAGTTACCTTTTGTCCTCTGAGCTTGTTTTTCAATGATCTTTTATGTATTGTTTCTGTTGTGATTTAAGAGTGGAGCGTTGATGTGAAAGGAATTATATTAGCCGGTGGTCATGGTACTCGACTATATCCAGTAACACGTGGTGTTTCAAAGCATTTATTGCCCATTTATGACAAGCCAATGATTTATTATCCGTTGTCAGTGCTCATGTTAGCGGGAATTCGAGATATTTTAATTATTACGACACCAGAAGATAAAGCCTCTTATCAACGATTATTAGGAGATGGCAGTCTTTTCGGAATCCATTTATTATATAAAGAACAGCCAAATCCTGCTGGATTAGCCCAATCGTTTATTCTTGGTGAAGAATTTATAGGTGATGACTCAGTTTGTTTGATTCTAGGGGATAATATTTTCTATGGTCAAGGGTTTACTCCTAAACTAGAGTGCGCTGTAAAAGCTGTTGATGGTGCAACTGTTTTTGGTTATCAAGTTAAAGACCCGCATCGTTTTGGTATTGTTGAGTTTGATGATCAAATGAGAGCAATATCTATAGAAGAAAAGCCTATTGCACCTAAGTCTAATTATGCAGTAACAGGATTATATTTTTATGATAATCGGGTTGTTGAAATTGCTAAAAATGTTAAGCCATCTGCGCGTGGTGAGCTTGAAATAACGTCTATTAATCAAGTTTATTTAGAAAATGGTGCTCTGCGAGTGGAGTTACTAGGACGAGGTTTTGCATGGCTAGATACAGGAACATTTGAGAGTCTTGCAGAAGCTGGTTTGTTTGTACAAACTATTGAACATAGGCAAGGTTTTAAAATTGCTTGTCTTGAGGAAATCGCATATCACAATGGTTGGTTGTCTCGGGATAGTATCATAGAAATCGCTCGTCAGTATGGTAAAAATAGTTATGGTGCTTATTTGTTTGGATTAGTTGATCGTGAGTGATTCACCTTTTAAATATAAGCCATGGGATTCTGAGTTTTTTAATCAAAATATTTTTGAACTAGATATCCATGATGCATATCATTTAACGATTGATCATGTTCGTCAATCTAAAAATACGTTGATTCAAGTTAAAGTCCCTGTTGAAAATTTATTATTACTTGATAAATTGCAGTCGTTTAATTTTCAAATCGTTGAAACTGAAATGTATTTTGAAAAGCAATTAATGCCAATATCGACGACTAATTTACCAGAAAAAGTCGCAGTATTAGATGATTTAGAAGCCGTTATGAAATTAGCAGCTCATGCATTTACATATAGTCGTTTTAGGCCCAGTTGGTTTAAACAAGACGATTCTTCAAGGTTTTATTCTGAATGGGCAAAAAATGCCATATTAAAAAAATATGATGATATTTGTTTTAAAATAGAAGAAGACTCAACCAGTGAATTATTCGGCTTTATTACCGGAAAAAAAATTAATGCGATTTTTGTAAAAATTGGTTTAATTTGTGTATCTGAAATAAAGCGAGGCAAAAAAATAGGTGCTGATTTACTAAGAATGATTGAAAATTGGTCGGTGGCAGAGGGGATGTCAAAAATTGCTGTGGCAACACAGGGCTCTAATTTGATGGCTGTCTCTTTTTATTTACGTAATGGCTACCAATTAAAAGGGATTAATTACTGGATGTATTTAAAAAATGATTATTTTTAATAAACCCACTGTGCTGGGCAAGGAAATGACATACATACAAGATGTTATTACTCATTGTACCAAATTATCTGGGGATGGTGTTTTTTCAAAAAAGTGCGAAAATTGGTTTGAAAAAACGTTTGACGTTCAAAAAGCAATGCTCACCCCTTCTTGTACGGCTGCGTTAGAAATGGCGGCATTACTGATCGATATTCAGCCTGGCGATGAAGTGATTATGCCGAGTTATACTTTTGTCAGTACGGCAAATGCTTTTGTTTTACGTGGAGCAAAAATTGTTTTTGTGGACATTCGTCCAGATACAATGAATATCGATGAAAAAAAAATTGAAGCTGCAATTACTCAACGAACGAAAGCTATTGTGCCAGTACATTATGCAGGTGTTGCATGTGACATGGATGTGATATGTGCTATTGCCGATCAATATCAGTTATATGTTATAGAAGATGCTGCACAAGGCGTGATGGCTAGTTATCAAGGTAAGCCCTTAGGTTCGATTGGCCATTTAGGATGTTATAGTTTTCATGATACAAAAAACTATACTTCTGGTGGAGAAGGGGGGGCGTTGCTGATTAATGATGAACGATTTATAGAGCGTGCTGAAATCATACGTGAAAAAGGCACAAACCGCTCTATGTTTTTAAAAGGCGCTGTAGATAAATACACATGGCGGGACATGGGTTCAAGTTATTTACCCAGCGAATTACAAGCAGCGTACTTATTAGCACAGCTAGAGGAATCAAAAAAAATTAATGATCGTCGTTTATCAATTTGGAACAAGTATCATGACGCTTTCCAAAGTCTAGATTCAGATAAAATAATCAAGAGGCCTTTTATCCCTGATGTTAGTCAACAAAATGCGCATATGTATTATATAAAACTACCATCGTTAGAAGCGCGAACGTTTTTTATAGATGAAATGTTAAACGTAAGGAAAATTCAAACGCCATACCATTATATTCCATTACATTCTAGTCCGGCGGGATTGAAATTTGGTCGCATGCATGGTCATGATGTGTATACGACAGCAGAAAGTCAAAAAATTGTTCGATTGCCATTGTATTACGATATATCTGATGAAAGTGTTGATACTGTGATTGCATCGGTCAGTCTAACATTAGAGAAGATGTAATTGGTTAAGTTGAGGGCAGTGATTCTGACTTCATTGGCCCACATATCTAGGATATTGACTGTGTTTTTTTTAATTAAGATCATATCTACAGAGTTAGGCCCGGATGGATTTGGTAGGCTCGGTCATTATATGAGTATGATAGCTATTTTGACAGTCTTGTCAGGCGGCGGGATTTTCAATGGAGTTATAAAATATGTCTCAGAGTTTCGTTCTAAGCCAATTAAGCTCATGCGATTTATTTCTTCTGCTGCCTCTTATTCATTGTTCGTTGGTTTATTGATTTTTGGTATTGGTGTTGTTTTTTCAAAATATATTTCTATTATTTTATTTGGTACAGAAGATTTTAGTTGGACAATCATATTGCTGTCTATTGTTCAATTGTTATTAGGCTTCTCAATGTTGGTTAATGGTATTGCTAACGGATTAAAAGCAACCTACGTTTTTGTCTCAATTCAAATTTTTGGTAATGTATTAAGTATTCCTGCTGTGTATATTTTAACTTCATTATATGGCTTGAAGGGGGCTGCGGTCGGCTTGGCTTTCTCTTTAGCCAGCTTTACATTGCCAGCATATTATTATTACAAAACATCTCATTTAAAAAAATTAGTTAAAATTTCATTCGTAACTAATAGACATTTTTATAATTTATCTGGGTATTCTGCAATGGCACTCATGAGTGCTATTACATTTCCTATTGTGGAAATACTTATCAGGCAAATGATTGTGTATCATTTAGATTATACATCTGCGGGGATATGGCAGGCCGGCATAAAGCTCTCGAGTGCTTATGTCGGATTTTTTACGATGTTTTTAGCTTTATATTTTGTTCCAATAATTTCCGAACAGGAGAATAAAAAAATAATTTCCCATCAAATTTTTTTATATATTTTTGTGTTAAGTTTGGTTTTTATCATGGGGGCGTCTGTCTTTTATATTTTTAGGGAGCATGTGGTTTTTATTCTTTTTTCAGAAAAATTTAATATATTGAACCAAATTATTTACTATCAGCTCATTGGTGATTATTTCAAAATAGTTGCATATGTCATTGGATATGTTGCGGTCGCCAAGGCGGCAACGAAACTGTATATTTTTGCCGAGATATTTCAAAGTGTATTGTTTTTTGTCTTGTCGCGTATTTTGTTTAGTATGAATCAAGATATTGTGTCGATTATGCAGGCCTATGTGTGTACTTATTTTCTGTATTTTGTAGTTTGCTTAATTTCTTTATATATTTATTTGATGAAAAAAAATACTCGACCTATTGGTGCGGTAGATGGAGAGATTTTATGTTGATTGTAGCAAGTACTTTGCTGATGAATGGTGGTACAACATTTATTATTCGTTTGTGTCGTGAGTTAAAAAAAACTAATTCTAATGTTGCTGTTCTTTTATTGGCAGAGTCTCTGGATTCTGACTTATTGTCTCAGTTGCAAGCGATTGTTCCTGTTTATTATTTAAGTGATTATCTTTACTTTAAATTCAAAAAAGGGCGTCATACGCAACTTGGTATATTTATGCCGTTCAAACATCAAAAGCTTATAGATTTAATCAACCGACATGACAAAAATATACATGTAATGGGTTTTTTTGGAGTGTTTTTTGCGCAAAAACTGTTATCAAAATTAAAAAATGATATTAAAGTGAGCGTA
>CAMDJY010000104.1 GCA_945901145.1 Legionella genomosp. 1
TCCCTGTTACGATTGTTTGGGTTATTGTTACCGCAGTCATGGTTGTTGCCCATATAAAACCATGGTTTTCATGAATTAAATGAGCCGTATGATGAAAAAAATTTATCGCTATATTCGACATTATATCCGTAGCTTTTTGTTACTGGAATTATTATCGGGCCTCAAGCTCACTGGAAAGTACTTTTTTGCCAAAAAAGTGACCGTGCAGTTTCCTGAGGAACAAACGCCGGTTTCACCTAGATTCCGAGGATTATTGGCACTCAGACGGTATCCGAATGGCGAAGAGCGTTGTATTGCTTGTAAATTATGCGAAGCGGTTTGTCCAGCCTTGGCCATTACCATAGAATCAGAGCCACGTGATGACGGCTCAAGGCGCACCACGCGCTATGACATTGATATGTTTAAGTGCATTAATTGCGGTCTATGTGAAGAATCCTGCCCAGTTGATTCAATTGTGGCAACACCGATTCTCCACTATCACATGACCGAGCGCGGGCAAAACATTATGACCAAAGAAAAATTGTTAGCTTTGGGTGATCATATGGAGCCTCGGCTCGCGTCTGATAGACAACTTGATGAAAAATATCGCTAAATAATGAGGGTTAAACATGCATGACCTGTGGGTTCAAGTCATTTTTTTTGTTTTTGCGGGGTTGACCGTGTTGTCTGCGCTGATGGTGATTACACAGAATAATCCCGTACGCTGCGTATTATTTCTAGTATTTGCCTTTTTCACGAGCTCGGTACTTTGGATTCTGGTGCAGGCGGAGTTTTTAGCCTTGATTCTTGTCTTGGTTTATGTGGGCGCTGTGATGACCTTGTTTTTGTTTGTGGTCATGATGCTGAATATCGATCAAGAAGAGAAAGCCTCAAAAAAACTAAGATTTTTACCGTTTATTTTTGTGACCGTGGCACTCTTAGTGAGCTTGATTTTAAAAGCCTTACCTAAAAATCAGTTCGCTGTTGAGCTGTCACAGAAAGCCCTGGAATTGCCTGCAAGCCCGCTTTCAGATACGGCGGCTCTTGGGATGGTTTTATATACTGATTATTTAGCACCTTTTGAGTTAGCCGCAGTCATTTTACTCGTGGCGATTATAGCCGCGATTACGCTGGTTCATCGGGCATCGAATCGCTCAAAACGTCAAAATATTTTGAAACAGTTGATGACTCGTCGAGAAGATCGTGTCACGCTCGTGCCCATGAAAGCCGAGAAATAGAGGAGTGAGGTGATGATACCCTTAAATTATTATATTATCCTGAGTGCCATACTCTTTGGCCTAAGTTTGGCAGGCATCTTGATTAATCGACAAAATGTCATTTTATTGCTGGTTTGCATTGAGTTGATGTTGCTTGCTGTTAATACTAATTTTGTTGCATTCTCTCACTATTTGGGTGGCAATGCCGGCGAGATTTTTGTTTTCTTTATTTTGACTGTGGCTGCTGCTGAAGCTGCGATTGGTTTGGCGATCGTCTTATTACTTTATCGTAATCGTGGTTCGATCAACGTCAATAAAATGGCTCATTTAAAAGGGTAATCACGTGAGTATATTACAGTGTTGTTTAATCATCGTGCTCTCCCCGTTGGTTGGGGCGTTCTTAGCCGGGTTTGGGCGAAAACAATTGGGACGCAGTGGTGCCCATAGTGTGACTATTTTAGGTGTTGCCATTTCTTTTGTGTTGTCAATCTATGTTGCTACGCTTATTTTTAATGGCACTGAGGCAATCAATACGAATTTATATACTTGGGCCAACGGCAGCAATTTATTTCATTATACATTTTACATCGGGTTTTTAATCGACCCATTAACGACACTGATGATGCTTGTGGTTACTTTTGTCTCATTACTGGTCCATATTTATAGTATTGGCTATATGGCTGATGATCCAGGTTATCAACGATTTTTTAGCTATATTTCATTATTTACATTTATGATGTTAATGCTTGTGACCAGTAATAATTTTTTACAATTATTCTTTGGTTGGGAAGGCGTTGGCTTAGTCTCTTATTTATTGATTGGTTTTTGGTATCAAAAAGAATCAGCGCTTCAAGGCAGCTTAAAAGCTTTTCTAGTAAACCGTGTAGGTGATTTTGGCTTTATATTAGGCATTGCTTTAATCTTTGCACACACCGGAAGCTTAGATTACGCCACAGTCTTTAAGCAAGCAACAGCACTGAGTCAAGAAACGATTGATGTGTTTGCACAGACGCCTTGGTCGTTAATGACCGTCATTTGTATTTTGTTGTTCGTCGGAGCCATGGGGAAATCAGCTCAGGTTCCGCTGCATGTTTGGCTGCCAGAATCCATGGAAGGTCCAACGCCGATTTCGGCTTTGATTCATGCAGCAACCATGGTGACTGCTGGGGTGTTTATGATGGCGCGGATATCCCCACTCATCGAACATTCAGAAACTGCCTTAAGTTTTGTATTGGTCATTGGTGCGACGGGTGCCTTGTTTACAGGGATACTTGCAGTTGTCATGAATGATATAAAACGCGTGGTGGCATACTCAACGCTGTCGCAGTTGGGTTATATGATGGTCGCCATGGGCGCTTCTGCCTTTAGTGCCGGTATTTTTCATTTGCTCACGCATGCTTGCTTTAAAGCTTTGCTGTTCTTAGCGGCAGGCTCGGTGATTATGGGTATGCACCATGAACAAGATATGCGTAAAATGGGTGGTCTCTGGCGTAAAATGCCGATTACTTATATTACTTTTTTGATTGGCAGTTTAGCGCTCTGTGCCATTCCGCCATTTGCTGGATTTTATTCCAAAGATACAATCATCGAAGCTGCTAAACTTTCAACCATTCCCGGTAGCGGTTATGCGTATGTTTGTGTTGCTTTAGGCGCAATGTTTACAGCACTTTATACATTTAGAGCATTTTTCATGACTTTTCATGGCAAGTTTCGATCAGATGAACACACCTGGTCTCATGTTCACGAATCGCCCTGGGTCGTGTGGGTGCCGTTGGTGCTATTAGCCATTCCATCAGTTGTCATAGGCTTTATGCTCTATATGCCGATGTTATTTGATAAGCCTGGGATATTATCTGCTTCACTCTACGTTGCGCCACAATATGATGTTTTAACTCATTTAGCGCACGAAGTGACTTCTGCAACCGATGCTGCGTTAAACGCAATTTACTCCCCAATATTCTGGTTAACTGCAGCAGGCATCTTACTCGCTTGGGTGGGATATATTGCCAAGCCTGGTCTGCCTGCACGTTTCGCACACACGTTTCATCGCCTGTATCAATTGCTTATTAATAAATACGGTTTTGATGCATTCAACGATGTGGTGTTTGTTCGAGGTAGTCGTTCCTTAGGGCGGTTCTTTTATCAGGTCACTGATCAGGGTTTAATTGATGGATTTTTTGTTAATGGCTCAGCCCGTGCTTTCAACTGGTTGGCCGGAAGAACGCGTTTGCTACAAAGTGGTTACTTATATCATTCCGTAGCGCTGATGGTTTTTGGTTTATTCGGATTTCTTTGTTGGCTCGTCTTAGGTTAAGGTGAAGTATGCATCATTTGCTTAATATTTTAGTTTGGTTGCCTATTTTAGGGGGCGCATTTGTTCTTCTCACCGGTGATGACAGGAATCCTAATGGCGCACGTTTTATCACCTTATTTACGATTATTCTCACCCTAGGGTTATGCTATCCGCTGTTGACTCGATTTGATTTGACAGCATCGGGCATGCAATACATCGACGATTTTCCTTGGATGCCAGCACTGGGCATTCATTATCATTTAGGCGTTGATGGCCTATCTTTACTCCTGATTGTTTTAAGTATTTTTACCAATCTTATTGCTGTGTTGGCAACCTGGACTAGTATTCAGAAAAAAGTACCGGAATACCTGGCGGCTTTTTTAATCATGCAAGGTCTGTTGGTTGGTGTTTTTGCAGCAATGGATGCGATAGTATTTTATCTATTTTGGGAGGCGACGCTGATTCCCATGTATTTAATCATCGGCATTTGGGGATCGGACAATCGTGTCTATGCAGCCATTAAGTTTTTTTTATTTACTTTTTTAGGCTCGGTTCTGATGTTAGCGTCTTTTTTATATCTAGGACATCTGACAGGAACATTTGATATCGAAACGATGTATGCCACCCAGCTTACGATGACCGAACAAACACTGATTTTTATTGCATTCTTTTTAGGATTTGCGATTAAAATCCCGATGGTTCCAGTGCATACTTGGTTACCTGATGCCCACACGGAAGCACCGGCTGGAGGCTCTATTATTTTAGCAGCAATTCTGCTCAAGCTCGGGGCGTATGGCTTTATTCGTTTTGCTTTGCCCATTGTCCCTGATGCCTGTCATCAATATGCCTGGATCATGGTTGCACTCTCGTTGATTGCCGTGGTTTATGTTGGTTTAATTGCGATTATTCAGCAAGACATGAAGCGTTTGATTGCCTATTCCTCCATTTCTCATATGGGGTTTGTCACCTTAGGCTGTTTTGCGGTGTTTGCAATCGCTGATCACAATAGTTTACAAAGTGCCGGGTTACTGCTCGAGGGCGCGATTATCATCATGATTTCTCATGGGTTTGTTTCCAGCGCATTATTTGCCGGCGTTGGCTTTATTTATGATCGTTTGCATACCCGTAAAATCAGTGATCTTGGAGGCATTGTGAATACGATGCCGGTTTTTGCTTCTTTTTTCTTATTATTTGCCATGGCTAATGCTGGTCTCCCAGGGACTTCAGGATTTGTTGGCGAGTGGATGGTTATTCTTAGCAGTGTTAAAGCCGGATTCTGGGTTGCCTTTTGGGCGGCATCAACCCTAATCATTGGCGCAGCCTATACCCTTTGGATGTTTAAGCGGGTTATTTTTGGCCCAGTAATTTCTGCTAAAGTTGAGGCGTTGCATGATTTGAGCATCACTGAAGTCAGTGCATTTACCCTGCTCGCTATTATGGTGTTAGCTATGGGCATCTATCCCAAGCCGATTCTAGATTATGTGCACCAATCTGCAAGTGAGACACTCGTATTGTTGAGTAAAACCAAATTGTAAGGCAAACCCACCATGACTGAATCTATGAATGAATTATTAAATAATTTTCACCTGACTTTTCCTGCCCTCAGCATAATAATCACTGCGTGTTTGGCTATTTTCGCAGACTTATTTCTTTTGCATAAATTTAAACATAGCACTTTTTATATTGCCTGTTTTGGTCTCATCATTTCAGCCGGATTTTGCATTTTATTCTGGAATCAGCCCACGCAACTCTTACTTAAAGATCAATTAATTAGTGATGATTTAAGTCTTTTAATGAACTTTTTTATTGCATTGTCGGTTTTACTTAGCTTTATTTATGCGAAACAGTATGTCGCTGAACATGATATGCCGCAGGGTGAGTATTACATTCTTGGCTTATTCTCTACTGCAGGCATGATGACTTTAGTTTGTGCCCATAGTCTATTAACTATTTATTTAGGTCTTGAATTACTGTCTCTGCCCTTATATGCAATGACCGCGATACACAGAACCTCAGCCGATGGTTCTGAAGCTTCCATGAAATATTTTGTCATGGGTTCAATTGCTTCGGGCATGTTGCTCTATGGCATCTCGTTGACTTATGGTGCAACTGGGGCCCTGGATTTACAAGCAATTGCCACCAATATACGCGCTGATGCAAGCGCTGAACACTATTTACTGGCTTTTGCTTTAGTTTTTATGATTGCAGGTGTCGGTTTTAAATTGGCTGTAGTTCCATTTCACATGTGGGCCCCGGATGTCTATCAGGGTGCACCAACCCCCGTTGCGTTATTTATTAGTGCTGCGCCTAAAATTGCGGTGATTGGCATGTTACTCAGATTACTTGGCGAAGGCCTGGTTGATTTAGTACAAGAATGGCAAAATCTTATCTTAATTATGGCCTTGTTATCCACAGGTTTTGGAAATCTTTTAGCCATGGTACAAACCAATATAAAACGTCTATTTGCTTATTCGGCAATTTCTCACATGGGATATGCCTTATTTGGCATATTAGCTGCAACTCCAGAGGGCTTTAGTGCGGCGATCTATTACACCATTGTCTATGCATTCATGTCAGCAGCTGGGTTTGGATTGGTAACTATGTTATCACGTCAAGGTGTCGAAATTGAAAATATAGCCGATCTGCGTGGTTTAAATCGCAGAAATCCTTGGT
>CAMDJY010000105.1 GCA_945901145.1 Legionella genomosp. 1
CCGCGCAGAATGAGGCCTAAGAGCATCATAATAATTGGAATATAAAAAGCAGGTAACAACACGGAATATGCCAAAGGAAAAGCGGCAAATAACCCTCCGCCACCAAGGACCAGCCAAGTTTCATTGCCATCCCAAAAAGGGGCAATTGAATTCATCATTCTATCCCGACATTTATCTGAAGGAGCAAAGGGAAATAAAATGCCAATGCCTAAATCAAAGCCATCTAAAAGAACGTAGATTAATACGCCAGTGGCAATTAAAACAGCCCAAATGAGCGGTAAATCAATAGCTGATGAAAAATCAAACATGATTTTCTCCTTCAGGGGCGAAGCCCTCAATCACTGAGGCTTCAGTGCCATGTTTGTAATATTGTTCTGAGTCTTGAATAATTGGCATGCCTTTGTGAATTAATTTAAGGATGTAATAGCTGCCCGCGCCAAATACAAACGTATACATGACGACAAAAGCCAATAAAGACCATGCAACTTGCTGGCCAAGAATTGCTGGAGAAACAGATTCTGAGGTGCGAATAACCCCGTAGACTGTATAGGGCTGACGTCCTATTTCAGTCACAAACCACCCAGCTAAAATCGCAATAAATCCAGAAGGCATCGCGAGCATCCATAAGCCTTGTATGATTTTGCTATGAAATAAACGCTTACGTAAGTATTGAATGACGCTTACGTAGCTTAGAAAAATCATAAAAAATCCAAGACCAACCATGATACGAAACGCCCAAAATACGGGGGCAACGGGTGGAATATTTTCTTTTTTAAATGATTTTAGCCCTTTGATTTCACCGTGATAATCATGCGTGAGAATGAGGCTGGTTAAGTATGGTATTTTGAGTTCGTAGTGGTTTGTTTGGTTGACTTGATCGGGTATCGCAAATATACGTAATCCTGCACCTTGTTCATTATTCCAAATGCCCTCCATGGCTGCTACTTTTGCAGGTTGATATTTTAAAGTATTTAATCCATGCATATCCCCGAAAAATAGTTGAATAGGTGATGCTAAGGCGGTCATGAGTATTGCCATCCCGAGCATGATTTTAGCTTGTGGTACATGACGTTGGTTCCATAAGTAATACGCACCGATGCCGCCGACAACACATGCAGTTGTAAGATAAGCTGCGGTAATCATGTGCATGAGTCGATACGGAAAAGAGGGGTTAAAGATGATTTCTAGCCAGTTTAAGGGAAATAATCGTCCATCTTCGGCTATTTGAAATCCTTGTGGGGTTTGCATCCAAGAGTTTGCAGCGAGGATCCAAAAAGCAGAAATTAATGTGCCTACAGCGACGATACAAGTGGATGCAAAATGCATTTTGGGGCTCACACGATCCCAGCCAAACAGCATAATTCCTAAAAATGAAGCTTCAAGGAAAAATGCAGTGAGTACTTCATATCCTAAGAGGGGACCAATGACGTTAGATACTTTGTCTGAAAAAACAGACCAGTTGGTACCAAATTGGTAAGACATGACCACACCTGAGACTACGCCCATGCCAAATACTACTGCAAAGATTTTGATTAAAAACCGATAAGTATCTTTATAATGGTTATCATGTGTTTTTAGCCATCGCCATTCTAAAACAGCAAGAAAGCTCGCTAATCCAATTGTAAAAGCCGGAAATACAATGTGAAAACTAACGGTGAAAGCGAATTGGATGCGTGCTAGCACAATGGGATCTAATATCATAGCTTAATTATCCTCATATTTTTAATGGGTATAATTTTTGACTAAATATAGATCATTTGATGTTTCATGTAAATAAATAAAATTGACTAACTAGCAATTATCTTTGGAGGACTTTGCAAGCCATCAGCGTGTGCGACAAATTCAACAGGATTATGCTATACTTCGTGCAAATCAGTGTCACAAAGAGAAGCCAACCTATGTCACGCTATTTAGATCCTAAAGCCGATGTGTGTTTTAAAAAAATATTTGGAGAACATCCGCATATATTAATTAGTTTTTTGAATGCGGTGTTGCCTCTCGCGCCGGACCAAGCCATTGTAGAATTAACTTATTTGCCTAGTGAGCAAGTGCCCGCCATTCCTGAATTTAAACGCACCATTGCCGATGCCAAATGTAAAGATGCACAAGGACGCGTCTTCATCGTCGAAATGCAAATGAATTGGACAGACAGCTTTAAACAACGCTTATTGTTCGGTACAAGTCAGGCTTTTGTAAAACAAATTGATGCCGGAACCGATTACAAATTTCTCCAACCTGTCTATGGCTTAGGATTAATCGCTGAAATTTACGATAAAACCACCTCAGAGTGGTACCATCATTATCAATTGGTTAAAAAAGGCAGCAAAGACGCCGATGTCATTGAACATTTACAGTTGCTATTTATTGAACTCCCCAAATTCCCAGTGCATTCTCAGCATGAGAAAAAACTCAGGCTGCTTTGGTTGCGATTTTTGCGTGAAATCGATGAGAAAACCCGAACCGTTTCAGAAGAACTGCTCGAAATCCCCGAAATAGCTCAAGCAGTTGCCTTGTCAGAACAATCTGCCTATACTCCAGGCGAACTTGAAGTCTACGACAGCTATTGGGATCAAGTCAGACGTGAAAAAACTATCGTCATTGATAGTTACACTAAAGGTCGGATTGAAGGTAGAGCTGAAGGCGAGGCCATTGGTGAGGCCAAATTAAACACAGAACGTTATGAGATTGCTAAAAATCTCTTGAAGCAAGGTATTGATATAAAAATCATCATAAACAGTACTGGACTAACGCGTGAGGCAATACAGACAATAGAGAATGAACTGAAATCAGCAGGATTTACCAACTAGCAATTTTTTCTGGAGGACTTTGCAAGCCACATATTTCAGAGATTGCACCACTGTTGCAAATCACGGTACCGAAACCATCTACTTTGAGCACGCCGCCTTCCCATAAACAGCAACCGGCAAGTTTTTCAAGACCCATGACGGCGTGACGTGTACAGTAACAGGCAGAGTAGTCGCCGTTTCGACAGACATATCGTCCTGCTGAAGAATCGCAATAAGAGATGCCACCGGCTCCACCGCTGCAACAGCTATCATTCGCGCATAATGGTTTAGCCATAGAAGATTCAATGCTCAAGAGAAAACATGCCATTGTCAATAATGAAATTATTTTATGCATCATGCTATCCATCACTAGATTTAATTTTTATATGTTATATTTTCAGAGTATAGCTTTAATTCGTAGAAATTTCTTGAGTATTTGTTTTTGCTGATTGACTTAAATAATCTATTTCCTGTGCGCCTAATTCTACGGCTTCAATTTTTTGAAAGCGTTGGGTGATTTTTTTTGCAGATGTATTCACCTCGCTAACATCTTGCTGGGCTTGATCGATATGCTTTGAGAGATTATCCATGCGTTTTTCAAAACGTTGAAAGTCTCCTGATAGTGCTTGTAAATGCTGTTGGATAATATGGACTTGTCTTTTGGTCGCATCATCTTTTAACACTGCGCGCGCTGTGGTGAGTACGGCCATCAACGTGCTGGGAGACACCAACCAAACTTTCATGCGTTGTGAGAGTGAGATAATTTCAGGATAGTTCGCATGAACCTCGGCAAAAATTGCCTCTGCAGGAATAAACATGACTGCACCATCTGTGGTTTCGTTGGGAATAATATATTTTTCGGCAATATCTTTAAGGTGTTTTTGTAAATCTTGGCGAAATTGTTGTTGTAGCGTTTTACGCTCTGGGGCATGGGGTTCAAGATTCATTAATTTTTGATAGGTTTCTAAAGGAAATTTAGCATCAATGACGATATTGCCTGTGGGTTCAGGTAAAAATAGAACGCAATCGGCACGTTTTTGGTTGCTGAGCGTATGTTGCATTTTAAAATGGGAGCTTGGGATCATATTACTAATTAGTGTTTCTAATTGCACCTCACCAAACGCACCGCGTGCACGTTTGTCGACTAAAATATCTTGTAGACTAACGACATGTGAGGAAAGTTCTGTAATTTTTTTCTGAGCTTCGTCAATGATGGTTAATCTGCGCACTACATCTGTAAACGTCGATGATGTTTTTTCAAACCCTTCAGTGAGTCGATAATTTACTTGTTGGGTCAGACCTTGCAGATGTCCACGAATTTCTTCAGTCAGCGTTTGTAAATGAGTCGTGAGTCCATGGGCATGTTGTTGAAAACTATGATTCATTTGTTCACGAATATCACGCATTTGTTGTTGAATGGTTGTCGTAATTTTCTCAAAAATTTGAGATTTTATCTGGTTTAATTGGTTATTATTTTGCTCATTGAGGGTGTCGGTGAGCTTATCTAGCAGTTGACGATGTAATCGTGATTGATGGATAAATAATAAGCTGAGCATGATTGTACTAATGACACTGCAAACGCTGATGATCAGTGCTAATTTAGGTAAAGCATATAAAATTGATAGATTCATAAGGATGCCTTGTTATAGCGATAAACCTTTTGTGATCTTATCACCCCAAAAATGCGCTTTGGATTTTAAGTCGGTTTCATCGAGGGTTAATAGAACCCGGTCTTTCATGAGTTGTTGGCCCGCCACCCAGACATCAGTTACTTGCTGTCGGCTGCTTGCATAGACTACTTGCGCTGGGATGTTAAAAATTGGAAGTGTTTCGATTTCATCAAGATCCATGGCAATAAAATCTGCAGCTTTGCCAATCTTAAGTGATCCGGTTTGGGTTGCATTGCCAAGGGTTTTGGCGCCATTCATTGTAGCCATTGCGATCGTATCCATGGCGTTTAAGCTCAATGGGTTCATGGTTGAGATTTTTGAGAGAAAATTGGCAGAGCGCATCTCGTTAATCATGTTTAAATCATTATTACTGCAGACACTATCAGTGCCCAAAGCGATAGTGAGCCCTAAAGTTTGTAATTTTTTAACTGGACAAATGCCACTTGCAAGTTTTAAATTAGCGCTTGGACAGTGGACGATGCTAGGTTGGGTTGCTGCGTAGATGTTTAAATCCTCTTCGTTTAAACATGTCGAATGAATCGCGATGACACGTGAAGACAAAAAACCAAGATCGTATAGGCGTTGAATCGGACGTTTTTTATAGTTTTGTAGAGAATGGTTAATTTCATCCTCAGTTTCATGAAGATGTAAATTGATTTTTAAATCTAATTGTTCAGCCATTTCTTGGGTGCGAATAAATGTTTGATCAGAAATTGCATAAGGTGAATGGGGTGCCCAGGTCGGGGTGATGAGGGGGTGATGTTTGTATTCTTCATAAAACTCTAAGCCTTTTAGAAAGCAATCATCGATGGTATTGGCCCAATTATTTTCAAATTCATGAATATGCATACCAATACTGCCTCGCATCCCTGAAATATCACAGGCCTCGGCAATGGCTTTGGGGTAAAAATACATATCGTTAAAACAGGTGGTGCCACTGCGAATCATTTCTCCCATCGCAAATAATGTCGCATCACAGACGAATTCATGACTGAGCCATTGTTTTTCAGCTGGCCACATAAATTTTTGTAACCAATCCATTAATGCATGATCACTTCCCAGTCCACGAAAAAAATTCATGCCTAAATGGGTATGGGCATTAATAAATCCTGGCATAATCACATGGTGTGGATAGTCAATACATTGAGTTGTTGGCTCATGTTCACCAAGTTTGTCAATTGGCAGGATATCTTTAATGACGCCTTGATGAATGATTAATGCATGATTTTCAAGAACTTTTTGCTCTGAATCAGCGCAAATAACCCACCGAGCTTTGATGATGTGTTTGATTGGTTTCATACAGCCGACCCTTGTGTTTCTGTCATTTTTAAAATGATGCGTTCTAGTTCAAGCCAGTGACGTTGGTGCACGCTGGTTTTAATGGCTTCATCTAATTGCTGACTCATGCGTAGCAGTTTGAATAATATGGTTTCTGTTAAACGTTGTAAACTTGCTTGATATAATTTTAATTTATTTGGCCAAATTTTTAGTGAATTTGTTGCAGAAGTGATCGGTATGCCTTGTGTAAGCTGCGTTTTTAACTGGATGAGTAGACGAATTTCTTGTGTTAACAGCCACAACACCAAAGTAATCTCAGTTCGATTTTCACTGAGATTGCGAACGATATGTATTGCTTGATTGATGTTACCGTTTAAACAGGCGTCCGTGAGCGCATACAGCTGATAGTCGCATTGGT
>CAMDJY010000106.1 GCA_945901145.1 Legionella genomosp. 1
TGGCCGTTAGATCAGATGCAATCTTTATTAAGTCAACTTGTAGAAATTGATGCCGTGGTGAAACAGAAGAATTTAGCTTACTAAGTAATAACTAAACCACACTATTTTAGACGCCATTTTTGTTGATATTTTTAGAAAATGGCGTACAATTTTTAAAATAATTATTGAAAATGGCGTCTTATATGTTTCAACGATTGATCTATCTTAGTGAAAAACAAAGCGCTTTTTTATTTGGGGCGCGCGGGGTGGGGAAGACCACTTTGTTGAAGTCCTTGCCATGGTTGCAAGATGCACTCATGATTAATTTACTTGACGCTAAAAACGAAAATCATTTTTCGCGCAATCCTGATGCATTGGGTGAAATTGTCCGAGCGCTGCCAGATAGTCAATCTTATGTCATCATCGATGAAATTCAAAAAATACCTAAGTTGTTGGATATTGTTCATGATTTGATTGAGACGACCTCTAAAATCTTTATTCTCACCGGTTCAAGTGCTAAAAAATTAAGGCATGGGGGTGCTAATTTGTTAGCAGGTAGAGCGCTGCTTTATCATCTTTATCCGCTCACTTATCTCGAAGTTGAAGAACAGTTTAATCTTTTTCATGCTGTACAATATGGCATGTTGCCAAAATTATTTGAATTGACAAGCGATTTTGAAAAACAGCTTTTTTTAGAGACATATGTCAATTTGTATTTGAAGGAAGAAGTATGGGCAGAAAAATATATACGCAATCTGGCTCCATTTCGTCATTTTTTAGAAGTTGCCGCACAGTGTAATGGGAAAAAGATAAATGTTTCAAATATTGCACAGGATGTTGGTGTTTCTGATTACACGGTACAAGATTATTTTTCGATTTTGGAAGATACGTTAATTGGTTACTATTTACAGCCTTTTCAACATTCATTTCGTAAACGACTCAGTAAAAAGCCAAAATTTTATTTTTTTGATACGGGCGTGGTGCGTGCACTGATGGGTTTGATTGAAATTCCCCTGTCGGAAAGTACATCTGCCTTCGGCGATGCTTTCGAGCATTTTATCATTAACCAATGTATCCAATTGGCCAGTTATCGGCACCGTAATTATCGTTTTAGTTATTTAGCCACTAAAGATGATGCGGAAATTGATTTGGTGGTTGAACGTCCCGGCCAAAAAATTCTATTTATTGAAATCAAAAGTACTCACGTAGTAGAAAGTCGTCATTTATCAAGCTTGAAGACGTTAGCACATGATTTTGGCGATTGCGAAGCCATTTGCTTGAGTCGGGATCAGTATATAAAAAAAATTGATGATATCTTGATTTATCCTTGGGAAATTGGCGTTAAGCAATATTTTTCTTAATCTTGAAAAAGCACAACAAGAATTAATCACTGCTTTACATAAATTGCAAACGCAAACGCTTATGTTCACGTGTATGAACATAAGCTCGTCCGATTGTGATTAAATTGTATAGCATAATCAATATCAAGAGTCGATGCAGCCAATCTGCCGATAATTGGCTAACAATTGGGGTGGCGATGACTACGCCGATGCAGCCTGATAGACTGAGAATCAAGGTTTTTTTCAATGGAATTTTATTTTCTTTTAAAAAGACTAAGGTGGTCAGTGGTTGTTGCATCGCGCCTGCGGTGGTCATGATTGGAAAGGCGACAGCAGGGGACACGCCCATTAAAAATAGAACACCTTGGACCATAGCAAACAAACCAATCCCAACAGAGGTGAGTGAGCCGCAGATGACCATTGCAAAAAAGCCAGCGACTAATTTCCAGTCCCGTAAAGCGGTTAGTGTGCCGTCTACAGGGATGAGGTTAAACTGATTACAGAGTAATAAGCCCAGCATCAGTGAAAAACAGATGATCATCGCACATTGAATGGCTTGTTTACTTAAACGGCTGACAATATGTCCACCTAGAATCCCGCCAATACAGGTACCAGAGACTAATGTGACTAAGGTCAACCAATCGACTTGGATCATTTGCATAAATAGTAAAGATTCGAGCGTACCAGGAATAACTTGTGCACCATTATTCATGGCAGGCAATTCCTCATCTTTAAAGGTATTGAACAGTTTGGCTAAAGCAATATTAACCGCAAAGCTGCCTATCCCTAAGGTATCAGAGATAAATGCTAACACCCCTGAGATGCTTAATTTTAAATAATCTAGGCGAGTGATATGGGTTTTAGGCTGATGTGTTAATTTGTAAACCATCATACCCACACAACACAAGCTTAATAATAAAATCAAGAAAATAGTACACTGAATAATCATGTCGACTCCTGGTATAAAGTAGTATTATAACCAGTTTGTTCTATTTTTCATACAAAAAATGCAGATGATTTGGGCGTGGTCATTTTAGATTTCTATGCTTTTTGGTATATAAATAAATGATTTAATCATCGTTCGTTGCGTTTTCGGGCTTCTTCTTTATTGAGCTCATCTTGGTTTCTCATGATTACCCCTAAAAAAACTATTTGTTTAATATATAGACCATTTATGAGCAATGTTCAAATAAAAACCTCTGCGACAAGCTAATCATCACGATGATTAGACGCCAGGTAAGTATACATGGTGGGGACGATGAATAGGGTGAAAAAGGTTCCGAAGAAAAGGCCGCTGGCGATGACTAGGCCGATGTCAAAGCGACTTACGGCCCCGGCCCCTGAGGCTATGAGTAATGGCAATACACCAAAGATCATAGCTGCGGTGGTCATGAGGATGGGGCGAAGGCGAACGGCTGCGGCTTCTTCTACAGCGGCGCGCTTGTCTAATTTTTTTTCTCGTTGTAGTTGATTGGCAAAATCTACAATTAAAATACCATGTTTACTGATTAAACCAATCAGGGTGATAAGCCCAACTTGAGTGTAAATATTAATACTAGCAGCGCCTAAATTTAATGGAATCAGTGCGCCGCAAATCGACATCGGAACGCTGATGAGGATAATCAGTGGATCGCGAAAACTTTCATATTGTGCCGCGAGCACCAAAAAGATAATCATGACGGAAAAGAAAAACGCAAAAATTAAGGCATTGCCTTCTTGAATAAATTGGCGTGATTGACCACTGTAGTCATATAAAAATCCTTTTGGTAAGGTTTTATTCGCAGCGTCTTTTAAAAAGTCTAAGCCTTGGCCTAAAGTAAGCCCTGGTATCATCACGCCTTGAATAGTTGCAGAATTTAATTGCTGGAAATGTGATACCGCATTGGGTTGAACTTTTTCCACAGGTGTGATGATCGTCGATAAGGGGATCATCTCGCCATTGGCTGATTGCGTATAGATTTGGCCTAGTTGTTCTTTGGTGGTAATAAACTGGTTTGAGAGCTGCGGAATCACTTGATAACTCCGGCCGCTTAAATTAAAGAAATTAACGTAACCGCCTGATAACCCTGCGGATAAACTACTGCCAATGGCGCGCATGTCTAACCCTAAATCCGAAGCTTTGGCGCGATTAATTTGTAATTCAATTTCAGGCTGATTGAATTTAAGACTATTGTCTAAATAGATAAATAAACCGCTTTGTTTTGCTTGTTCCATGAGTTGATTCGAAATTGTGAATAAACTATAGAAATCATTGGTTGTTTTAATCACAAATTGAATTGGCGTACCGCCGCCACCGCCAGGAAGTGCTGGTGGAATGATGGCAAATGCTTTAAGTCCAGCAATTGTGTCCAGGGCTTGTTGCAAGGGTTGTTTCATTTTAAATTGAGATTTGCGCTCATTCCAGGGTTTTAATACGAGCCCTGATACGGGAGATGTACTGTTGATGGTAAAATAGTGGCCAGTCTCGGGGAACTGTTGATAAATTTTATCGAATGCTCGAGTAAATGCTTCCACATAATTTAGCGTCGCATATTGGGGGACTGAGCCAATGATAAAAAAGAAGCCTTGATCTTCTTCAGGTGCTGTTTCCTTCACCGTGTTGATATAAAGATAGGGCAGGATTAATAAAACAACTGCTGAAAATACTAACATAATCGACCGCGTATCAAGAAGACTGTTTAAGAGGTGTCGATATTTGATTTTTAAGCGATCAAATAAAGCATCGATAGATTGGGTAAATTGATGATTGCCGACATTGGGTAACAAGATTTTAGAACACATCATAGGTGCAAGTGTTAAAGCAATAATCCCCGAGATGATTACGGCACAGGCTAAGGTGAACGCAAATTCTTTAAATAAGGCACCAGTGAGACCTTCCATAAAGCCAATCGGCGCATAGACCGCCGCGAGTGTGATGGTCATGGCAATCACAGGGGTTGCAATTTCGCGTGCTCCTTGGAGCGCTGCGTTGAAAGGCGTTAATCCTTCTTCCATATGACGATGCACATTTTCGACGACAACAATGGCGTCATCGACGACTAGCCCAATCGCTAACACGAAGGCGAGTAATGTGAGTAAATTGATAGAATAGCCTAAGAACATCATCAGGGTGCAAACGCCTATGAGCGATAAGGGGATGGTGACCACAGGGACAAGCACCGCTCGAAACGACCCTAAAAAGAGGAAAATAACGATGATGACAATGATTGCAGCTTCGATGATGGTGGTGATCACTTCATGAATCGACACACGAATAAATTCAGTTGCATCATACACAACCATACCGTGTAACGAAGGAGGAAATTGGGGTAAAATATTGGTAAATGCCCGACGCGCGTCCGTAATCACAGCCAGTGGATTGGCAATGGGGGTGGGCTTAATCCCGATAAATACGGCTCTTTTCCCATCAAAAGAGACAGAGGAATCATAGTTCTGAGAGCCTAGTTCAACGCCCGCAACATCACTAAGACGGATGATGGCTTGATGATCGCTACGAACAATCAGGTTACTAAATTCTTTAGCATCGTTGAGATTGGTATTGGCACGAATACTCATGGCAATGAATTCACCCTTGGTGCGTCCAGCAGCGGTTAAGAAATTATTATTGGCTAAAACTTTGGCAACATCTGTGGGCGTGACATGATTGGCTGCCATACGTACTGGGTCCATGAATATGCGCATCGCGTATTGTTGCCCGCCTAATATCTCTGCTTGTGCCACGCCTTCCACAGTTTCTAATTGCGGTTTGACCACGCGTGTGGCGTAATCAGTAATTTGTTGAGGTGTCATGTCCTGACTGTCAAGGCTAATATAAAGTAACGCGGTTGAAGTATCAGAGCTTTTGATGATGACGGGTTGTTGTGATTCAGGGGGCAGTTGGTTTAAGGTTTGTTGCACTTTACTCATGACGTCTGTGAACGCAATTTGTGGATTAAAACCAAGTTTAACGGTCAAGCTAATCGTACTCAGACCGAGTGTACTGGATGAGCTGATGTAATCAATACCTTCGGCACTGGCTACGGCACTTTCTAATGGTGTGGTAATAAAGCCTGCAATTAAATTTGCATCGGCACCCGGGTAGCTGGTGGTGACGGTGATGACGGTATTATCCAGGCGTGGATATTGCCGGATTGGCATTTTAATCAATGAATTTAAGCCAAATAGCAGGATAAGTAGGCTGATAACACAAGCGAGTACTGGGCGTTTGATATATAAATCAGTGAATTTCATGAGTATTTAAATTGATGCTGTTGTTAATGACAACACGGGTCCCATTTTGTAATTTGAGCTCGCCGGTATTCACAATTTTTTGACCTGGTAGAATGCCTTTTAGAATAATGGTTTCATTACCTTGTTGTTCTCCGGTGACGACAAAGACGCGTTCGACGGTGGAGATGTCTTTGTCTTTTTTAATGATAAATACTGAATTTCCATAGAGGCTATATGAAATTGCAGTTGAGGGAACCACGATAACATGAGGGATGACGGGTTGTTCAATATCAATCGAAACAAACATACCGGGGATGAATGCATAGCGACTAATATGATGTTTTGCGTTTTGTTCACTGTCGCAATAGACCATCACGTCGTTATTTTGATGATTTTTTTTCGTGGTGACGTGTGGGGAGTGTTCAGGATCCTTGAGTGCGTCCATGGGGCAATTCGCAAACGTGGCTTGAACTTTGATATTATGGGTTTGTAAGTCTATTTTGGAATTAAGTGCTGTAATTTTTCCCATGAATAATAGATGCGGTTCATGGGGGCGCG
>CAMDJY010000107.1 GCA_945901145.1 Legionella genomosp. 1
CAAGCGAATATTGAAATTAAACCATTTCCAGGATGTACAGAGGAAACTGCATGGGCGACATTACGGCATATTAACTTGTATTGGCCACATCAAAAAGCACGCCCGTTAGTCTCAAGTTTTGATCTTGACGCATTGAGATTATGCCGCCAATTAGAGCCTGAGCTTCCTTTGGGATTGTTACTCGATCAATGGCGTGAAGATGCCCTGGAGATTTTAGACGAGCTTAAGTGTGTTTCAGTGCATTTAAATAAGCGTTTGGTTAATTTAAAGCGTGTGCAAGCATTAAAGCAAGCAGGTTATCTCATTTATGTCTATACTATCAATCGAAGAAAAGAAGCACAGAAGTATATGAATTTAGGTGTTGATGCGATTTTTACCAATTATCCTGATTTATTTGAAAAAAAATCCTGGATAAAAAAAATTGAGTCGCCTAGAATCAGAAGGTTATTAGGTTTTGAATAGTCTTTCAGTTTAAAAGCATTTTTTAGGATATTTTTTATGCACGATGGCGCTGTCTTTTACACAATATTTTTATTATTTACGGGTGCCGCCGTTTTATCGACGTTGGTTCTGTTTACTCGTCAGTCTTTACTCGTTGCATATATTCTACTGGGTGCTATTTTAGGCCCTTGGGGGCTGGCTTTAGTTTCTGATCTCAGTGCAATTCAAGAAGTTGGCGACATTGGTATTGTATTTCTGTTGTTTTTATTGGGTTTACATTTACAGCCGCAAAATCTTGTCCATATGTTGAAAAAGGTAACCTGGATAGCAACTTTAAGTTCGATTTTATTTGCTCTTGTTGCTTATGGTATCGGTCGTTGGTTTGGATTAACGGTTACTGAATCTTGGGTCTTGGGTGCATCGATGATGTTCTCGAGCACGATTATTGGTCTTAAATTATTACCAACAACTATATTACATCATCAACATACAGGTGAGGTCATGATTAGTGTCCTGCTGATGCAGGATATTATTGCAATCGTTGTTTTAATATTAATCAATGGTAGTGCCCAAAATTTGGGTCACTTTAATTGGCACGATTTAGTTTCTGTGTGTGTCACTTTGCCTGCGCTGATTTTCTTCTCATTTGCAGTCGAACGTTATGTGTTGGTGAGATTGCTGGCGCGTTTTGATAGAACACAAGAATATGTATTTTTGCTCTCCATTGGCTGGTGCTTGAGTTTGTCCATGCTTGCGAACCGGTTAGGAATTTCTGAACATATTGGTGCTTTTGTTGCAGGGGTTGCACTCGCATCAAGTCCTATTTCATTGTTTATCGCAGAAAGTCTGAAGCCATTGAGAGATTTCTTTTTAGTGATGTTTTTCTTTTCCGTAGGCGCCACGTTTAATTTTGGATTTGCTGCGCAAGTGATTATTCCAGCTTGTATTTTGGCTTTCTTGATGTTGGTTTTAAAGCCTTTATGTTTTCATTTGCTATTTGTCAAAGCAGGTGAGAAAAATTCAGTTGCAAAAGAAGTTGGTATTCGCTTAGGTCAAGCCAGTGAGTTTTCTTTGTTGGTTGCAAGTATTGCATTAAGCACAAAATTGATTTCCGATGCTGCGTCTAATTTAATTCAAGCCACAACAATTTTAACGTTTATCGTGTCTTCTTACGTTGTGGTGTTGAAATACCCTACGCCGATGTCTTTGTCAGATAAAATGCGTAAAGATTAGACTCATATGAATTTATTTTTAAAATTTTTGGTATTTTCTGGGCTCATTTATGCAACAGTTGGTTGTGTTACGCAAGCGCATCGCTATGATCTTCATCAGGAAATACGCGCTTGCCAATCAAGTTGCCAACAACGTTTACCTCCTTGCCAAGTGACTTGTCGAGATGATGCCCTTTGTGAAAAACAGGCAAAACTAGAAGCACAAAAAAAATATAAAAAATATGAGCATGGGCGTTGTGTTGAAGGAAAAACCATCATCCGTCGGTTGCAATCTTATGATGATCCTCTACAATGCCGCAAAATGAGTTGTGATTGTCTTGCAGATTTTCGCATGTGTTCTGAGGCATGTGCAGGTGTAATTCATAAACAATTAGCCGTAAGTCGAATGGGGTAGGAATGCATATGGCAGAAATATTAAACGATATTGATCCAATTGAAACACGTGAATGGTTAGATGCGTTACAATCTGTTGTCGCTGCTGATGGCAACGAGCGTGCAGCATTTTTAATTCAAGAAATTATCAAACAAGCAAATTTTTTGGGAATTCAACTGCCGGATACCTTACATACACCTTATCAAAATACCATTAAACTTGCTGAAGAAAAACAGATGCCGCCAGATCAAGGTTTACAAAAAAGGATCAGTGCGCTCATCCGTTGGAATGCGGTTGCGATGGTGTTGCGTGCGGGTAAATATGCACCTGAATTAGGCGGACATATTGCATCTTATGCATCTGCTTCGACTTTGTACGATGTTGCCTTCGATGAGTTTTTTCAAGGGCCAAATTCAGAGCGTGGTGCAGATTTAGTCTATATTCAAGGACACTGTGCCCCTGGTATCTATGCACGTGCTTTTTTAGAAGGCCGCTTGTCTGAGTCTCAGCTTAGTTATTTCAGACAAGAGGTTGAAGTTGATGGCTTGTCTTCTTATCCGCACCCTTGGTTGATGGGAGATTTTTGGCAATTCCCAACGGTATCCATGGGTCTTGGGCCATTGCAAGCAATTTATCAAGCACGCTTTCTCAAATATTTGGAAAATCGTGGCTTAGCAACGACCAAAGGCCGAAAAGTATGGGCATTTTTAGGTGATGGAGAAATGGATGAGCCTGAGTCAGTGGGTGCTTTATCCATTGCTGCTCGGGAAAAATTAGATAATTTAATTTTTGTCGTCAATTGTAATTTACAGCGCTTAGATGGCCCAGTGCGTGGTAATGGTAAAATTATTCAAGAGCTTGAAGGTTTATTTAAAGGTGCTGGTTGGCACGTGATTAAGGTCATTTGGGGGAGTCGCTGGGATCCATTGTTTGCGAAAGATACGCAAGGGATCATGTTACAGCGCATGCTCGAGTGTGTTGATGGCGATTTTCAAGCCTATAAAGCCCATGATGGCGCCTATGTTCGTGAGCATTTTTTTGGAAAATATCCTGAATTAAAAAAAATGGTGGACCATTTAACTGACGAAGAAATTTGGCGTTTAAATCGCGGTGGGCATGATGCACAAAAAGTCTATGCTGCTTATGCAGAAGCAGTATCTCTTCAAGGCAAACCAACGGTCATTTTGGCAAAAACTGTCAAAGGATATGGCATGGGTGCTGCCGGTGAGGGCATGAATATCACCCATCAACAGAAAAAAATGACGGTTGATCAACTCCGTGCTTTTCGCGACAGGTTTAGTATTCCTATTACAGATGACCAGATTCAAGAAATTCCTTTTTACCGACCTGCAGAAGATAGTCCAGAAATTCAATATCTCAAGAAAAAACGCGAAGCGTTAGGTGGGTATTTACCCGCACGGCGCATTGATTGTGAGACTTTACCAATTCCTGATTTGTCTGAGTTTTCAGCAGTGACCCATGGTTTAGGTGATCGAGAGCTATCAACAACGATGGCATTTGTTCGTATTTTATCTGTATTATTGAAAAATAAAGATTTAAGTCAACGCATTGTGCCGATTGTTCCCGATGAATGTCGAACGTTTGGAATGGAAGGATTGTTTCGTCAGATTGGGATTTATTCTCCGGTTGGACAATTGTATACACCAGTTGATCATGAACAAGTGATGTATTACCGAGAAGCACGTGATGGTCAAATTTTAGAAGAAGGGATCAACGAAGCCGGTGCGTTTTGCTCGTGGATGGCGGCAGCAACCTCTTATAGTACCAATCATCTACCGATGATTCCGTTTTATATCTATTATTCAATGTTTGGCTTTCAACGTATTGGTGATTTGGCTTGGGCTGCAGGTGATATGCAAGCACGAGGATGTCTTTTAGGCGGGACCGCAGGCCGGACGACCTTGGCCGGAGAAGGCTTACAACATCAGGATGGCCATAGTCATTTGATGGCATCTACCATTCCAAATTGCGTGAGTTACGATCCAACTTTCGCCTATGAGCTAGCCGTGATTATTCAAAATGGTTTATATCGGATGTTTGAAAAGCAGGAAAATGTCTTTTACTATCTCACGGTTATGAATGAAAATTATACACATCCTGATTTGCCAGCAGGCGTTGAAACTGGCATTTTGAAAGGCATGTATTTACTTCAGGAATCTTCCCAAAAAGCTAAGCAGCATGTGCAACTTTTAGGTTCAGGAGCAATTTTACGTGAGGTCATTCAAGCAGCACATCTCTTGCAGCAGGATTTTTCTGTGTCATCTGATATTTGGAGTGTGACCAGTTTTAATGAACTACGTCGCGATGGCTTGGCTGCAGAGCGCTATAATCGGCTGCACCCTGAAGAGCTTGAGCAAAGTAGTTATGTTACTCAGCAATTAGCAGGGCGTTGTGGGCCTGTGATTGCAGCAACGGATTATATGCGCTTGTATGCTGATCAAATTCGGCCTTATATAAATTCGCGGTATATTACGCTAGGTACGGATGGCTATGGGCGCAGTGATACGCGCACAAAATTGCGTCATTTTTTTGAAGTCGATGCTAAATTCATTGTACTTGCAGCGCTTCAGGCTTTGGTCGACACTGAGGAATTACCCAAGTCTGTGCTCAGCGATGCGATACAACGCTACGGTATTCATCCTGAAAAAATAGATCCTGCGAATCATTAAAAGGAGAGCCCATGGCTTCTGAACAAGAGATTAAAATCCCAGATATTGGCGGAGCAACGCAGGTTGATGTGATTGAAGTTTTAGTGAAACCAGGCGATACCATTGATAAAGATACATCTTTGGTAACTTTAGAGTCTGATAAAGCAAGCATGGAGATCCCGGCTCCTGCTGCCGGCAAAGTAATTTCTGTACGCATGAAAGTGGGTGACAAAGTTTCTGAAGGGGATGTAATTTTAGTTTTATCTGCAGAAGAGTCAACAGCAACAGTTAAACAATCAATCCCTGAATTCGTGGAGCCAGCTGTTGTAGAGCAGTCTGAGCCTGAGCCTAAGCCTAAGCCTGAGATAATGACACCACCAAGCCTGCCTATCACATCCGCTGAGGTTTTTGCAGGGCCTGCGGTTCGTCGCTTAGCGCACCAATTTGGTATTAATTTGCAAGATGTTGCAGGAACGGGGAGAAAATCACGTATTAGTAAGACTGACTTAGAACAATATGTGAAAAATAAAATAAATCAGCCGCAATCACAAGCAAGTGGCTTTGCTATGCCTGCAGCACCATCCATTGATTTTTCTAAGTTTGGTCCCATTGAACAAAAACCGTTAAATAAAATTAAACGGTTGACGGGTATCAACGTGCATCGCTCTTGGGTTACTATTCCGCACGTCACGCAATTTGATGAGGCGGATATCACTGATCTTGAGGCATTTCGACAAGCTGAGAGTGAACATGCCAAAGCTTTGGGCTATAAACTTACAATCTTGGCGTTTGTCTGTAAAGTAGTCAGTAAAGCATTATCCGTATTTCCGGTATTTAATGCTTCATTGGATGCGACAGGCGAGAACTTAATTTATAAACACTATGTGAATATAGGTATTGCTGTTGAGACACCAAATGGTCTGGTGGTTCCCGTGATTCAACAAGTGGATCAACTCTCTGTGACTCAAATTGCCCAAGAAATGGCTCGATTAAGCGCTAAAGCTCGGGATAAAGGGTTGATGCCGAATGAAATGTCGGGCGGATGTTTTACCATCTCAAGTCTAGGCGGTATTGGTGGTACAGCGTTCACGCCGATTGTGAATAGTCCTGAAGTTGCAATTTTAGGCTTATCACGACAAGCTTTGAAGCCTGTTTATGAACAAGGGGTTTTTATACCGCGATTGATGCTGCCTTTATCACTGTCTTATGATCACCGGGTGATTGATGGTGCAGAAGGTGCGCGGTTTACGCGTTATATTAGCGAATGTCTCAGCGATGTTCGTCGAATTTTATTGTAATTCTATTGATTTGAGGCAATTGAGCTATGACAAAACAAATGAAAACAGATGTCGTTGTAATTGGT
>CAMDJY010000108.1 GCA_945901145.1 Legionella genomosp. 1
TGATTAGTGATGTTGCCTAGATTAATGAGTTAGATGATGGTTGTCACACCGGCTTACCGAAAAGACACACATAACTCACTGATTAACCTAAAGATTCCCTAGTATAATTTTACCACATTAGGTGCATTTCAGCAGTAAAATTCTCGTTCTGCGGGTACATACGCCATTCTCCGCCCCAATAACGAACCTCAAGACCGCTTTTGTAAAAACCCAGTAAAATCAAGGGTTCTGGACATGCGTACCTTGACGACCGACGTTCGCATGTAACGGAGAAACGGAGAATAAAAAGGGAGATTTTGGGGTAAAATCGGTGATTTCGTGATTCTCTAAGTACGCATGTGTCGGACGACTAAAAGGCGCTAAAGCCTATGAATACTGGGGTTCAGAGGGTGGTTTTGGAATTTGAAAAATCACGCCCAAAAAGTTCGAGCGCTGTAAACTGGCGGAGAGAGAGGGATTCGAACCCTCGATACGTTGCCGTATACACACTTTCCAGGCGTGCGCCTTCGACCGCTCGGCCATCTCTCCAAAGGTTGCAAGGGTATCTCTATTTGAATAATAAATCAATCCCAAGCACTTTTTGAAAACATGTCTATACTTAGGGGAAACACATACAAGAGATTAAAAAGGATGTCATTATGGCCATATTAGAACCTATTGATGCATTAGCAAAACTCAATCAGCTGATCCAACAATACAATTTGACGCCACATGATAGTGATAAACAAAGAGGTCATTATCTTAAGCAGATAAACCTCGAAATCAATCAATTAAGTGCAGTGATTGAACAATGGAAAACCAATGTGTTAACTCCACATCTTGATTTTTACAAGGTTCAAGCCTCTAATAAGACCTTACAATCACGCTATAAAGCTGAAATTAGACCTGCAATTGAACAGGCCGAAGAATCAAAATTGAAGCCACGCTAAACACGACGAAGCTCCTGCAAAATTCTCGAAATTAACGCAGGACCTTCATAAACCAACCCAGAATAGACTTGGAGTAATGAAGCACCAGCATCTAATTTCTCGCGAGCACGTTCTGGGCTATCAATGCCACCTACGGCAATCAGCGTCATTGCATCACCAACAACCGTTTTTAACAATCGCAAACAAGCAGTCGAACGCTCAGCCAAAGGCCGACCACTTAATCCACCCTCTTCAAGCCCATGCGCAACATGGCTAACCTTTTCACGACTAATCGTTGTATTGGTTGCCACAATACTATCTATACCCAAAGATACCAGAACATCTGCCATACGTTTTAACGACTCATCAGATTCATCCGGCGATAACTTAACAGCCAGAGGTACATAATGACCACCACGATCAGCTAATGCCAACTGCTCTTCTCGTAATTGGCTCATCAACGTTCGAAAATAGTCTGTCTTTTGTAAATCTCGCAAATGAGGCATGTTGGGGGAAGAGATATTAATGGTTATATAAGAAGCAATCGGGTACACCTTTTGCATACAAAAAATATAATCATGTACCGCCATCTCCAACGGAGTAGACTTATTTTTGGCGATATTTACTCCTAAAATACCTTGATAATTGGATGCCTGCACACGTTTCACTAAAGCCTCAACACCTTGATTACAAAATCCCATCCGATTAATTAAAGCGTGCGCTTTTGGTAAACGAAATAAACGTGGCTTTATCTGACCTGATTGAGCACGCGGCGTCACGCCACCAACTTCAATAAATGCAAAGCCAAGTTTAGCCAATGCAGACAAATAAACACCATCACAATCAAAGCCTGCCGCCAATCCTAAAGCATGCGGAAAGGTTAGTCCCATGACCTGTACCGGTTGCCCAATCGGTTTTGGAAACAAAAAAGCTGGGCAAAAATCTAATAACGACAGAGCAAAATGATGTGCAGTCTCAGGCGGAAACTGCCATAATATGGAACGAATCAAACGATACATATTGACTCCAAAAAATCGAGTACGGAAAAGTGCATTTCAACACGCATAAACTTATGGTATCTTTAGCGCCTTAAACAGAGTCTAACACTATTTTTTAAACCTCTTACAGGAATAATTGATTCGTGACCCAATATTTATCAAAAAACAAATCTCCGGATCCTGGTCAGTTCCAGCGCGCTTTAAAAGATAGACATATCCAACTCATTGCACTAGGTGGGGTCATCGGATCCGGTTATTTCTTAGGCACTGGTGCAGTCATTCATGATGTAGGTCCGTCAGTCTGTTTTGCTTATTTATTGGGTGGGCTTATCATCTATTTGACAATGCTTTGTCTCGGAGAACTTGCCGTTGCCATCCCTATTTCTGGCTCATTTATTAATTATACTGCAGATTTTATTTCACCTTCGGTGGCCTGTGGTGTCGGTTGGTCTTATTGGATTAGTTGGGTTGCCTATATCCCTGCCGAATGCCTGGCCGGCGGCATTATTATGGAATATTTTACCGGCATTAACAGTTATACCTGGGCAATTGGGTTTGGTTTACTGATCACTTATATAAATTTACTGAAAGTTGGAACCTTTGGTGAAATTGAATTTTGGCTTGCTCTCATTAAAATTGTCGCTTTGTTTGCATTTGTCGCATTATCTATTTTAATATTTTTTGGACTCATTGGTGGATCTGATGCTAAATTTATTGGAACAAAATACCTGCTAAGAGATGGTGGCTTATTTCCAAATGGCATCATGCCCTTTTTGACCGCGATGGTTTTGCTCTTGGTAAATTATCAAGGCTCAGAAATTATTGGTCTCGCAGCAGGAGAATCAGTTGACCCTGCACGTATGATCCCGCGTGCGATTCGTAATGTAACCTTTCGTATTTTATTTATTTATATCGTTCCTGTTTTTTGCTTAACTTTAATCTTCCCTTGGCAACAAGGCAATGTTACCAATTCAGTTTTTGCAGATGCACTCCAGTTTCATGGGCAAAAATGGGCAGGCTTTGCAACCAGTTTCGTCACCTTGTGCGCCACATTGTCTTGTGCTAATTCTGGTGTCTACGGCATCATTCGCTCCCTCCACGCGCTTGCTCGTAATGGCATGGCTCCCCAGAAATTAGGCAAATTAAATCAATATGCCGTCCCTCAAAATGCAGGAATTGTAACGCTCATTGCGATTTGGGCACTTTTATTGATGAGTTATTTTTTCGGAAAATCAAATTTATATATCGGACTTTTATTAGTATCAGGATTTACGGGAGCCATTGCTTGGATTTCATTATGCTGGGCGCAAATCAATTTTCGCAGAAGACTCGTGAAAGCTGGTTACACCACAGCAGACCTGCGTTACCAAACACCAGGCTCTCCTTATACAGGCATCACCGCCATCATACTCATGATGGCGTGTTTATTCTTTTTAGCATTCAATCATGATGCGAATTATCGCATAGCCTTTTGGATTGGCTTAGCAATGACCATCATACCTATGTTAATTTATAAAATTTTTGGATTAAGCCATATTCGGCATTCGCTTTCTCAACAAGATCACATGCAATTTTCTAAACTCTTTCCTACTAAACATTGACAGTAGCTGGCTAAAATATACCTGTCGCCAATGAATTTTCGGTAAATATCAAAAAGTACTTGAAAAAAAATTCAATGAGATTCTTGAGCAACATACCTATCTTACGGTAGAGGTCATCATAGCGTATGTGTATGTGCAGTATGATGTATCATACTCTGTCAGTGGAATGACTGATTTATTACATCAAAAAATGCTATACTATAAGTCATGATAACCAAATAAAAGGCAAAATCATGAAGATACCCTTCAAAGAACCGACAGCGCCAAGGTATATTTATATCAATCCCGTGAGCAACACGGTTCACTTACTGATGCCTATCATGAGTGGGACTGAAATCGGGTTAGACAATACCTGTATGTCGGTGTATTCCTTACAAGAATTCTTTGGTCTTTTGGGCGCAAATCAGCAAAGTACGGCCTTAGGCGTACTCACGGATTATAAAGCGTCATTGGAGTTTGATTTAAAATATATGCCGGCTTCAGAGGAAACCGCACGTAAAGCGCATCGACTTTCGCAAATCGATACCTATTTAGACATTTTACAGCACGTGCAACAAGATACACTGATTACCGAGCCCTTAAAACAAGCCTTTCCATTGTATCCTGAGCCATTAGTGCATTTAATGCAGACAAGTGAAGCTAATTTACACAGCGTCATCTTGAGACCTCGAGAGCAGGATAATTATTTGCGCACCACAGCAATTGCGCCCACCTTTAGCGCCAACCATAACCAGATGGAGAATGGGCAACTTCTAACATACGATTCGCAACTGGCTAACACCTTACGGCATCACTATCACGGCGTCTCATTGACGCCCAAATCAAAGGAAGACTTAATAGCACGCGTTGTCTCAAATCGCGCAGGCTTACCCGTTGATTTTAACCAAATTAAAGCAGCGTTAATCAATGAAATCCAGACTTATCTTGGTATGGCAGTGAATTTCGATGCAACTCAAGGCAAACGCCTTACCCCTTCTGTTCCCATGAATCAACCCTATCTGGATGAGCAACTGGGGATTGATGAAGACAATCCCGCCACGACAGAAGATTATGTAAATGGTTTGATTGAATTCTGCACCCCTAATTTATTTGATAATCTTGAAGACTCGCCATTTTACACCGCGAATGACGCAGAGCACTTGTCAATTCTCACTCAGTTTTTTTTAGCAGAGCTTAATATTGTTTGCCGGGAACATGGCATCACCGTGACTAATTTTGGCCAAATTTTAGAAAGAGACACCAAGCTCACTGAAGATTTGGCCCTTGCCGTTAAACAGGCATTAGAACAAAGTACGTCAGTAGAAGACACGTTGATTCAGTATCTCAATCAGCATCAACAGCGTTTTGAATTAACAACGCTTATTGCTGAAGCAAGCGTTTCTACCCTAAAAGAACGCTTTAAATCGCATTGGAAGCAAATTAAAGCATCACCGCATTTTGATGAGTTTATGCTGTTAGGTGAGCAAAACGGTTTATTTGTGACGCATCAAGGCTGTATGGCCACGCATTTTGCAAGTTTCTTACAAATGGGCTGGCAAGACAGTCGTCTTGATGTGCAACTGCAAGACTTTAGTGCCGTGAATAAAACCAATAATCTCATTCCACATAAAAATGAGCATATTCATGCTGACATGCAAGCAATAGAGCTTGATTTATCCCAAATGGATAAGGATGCGTTACAAGCTTTATATGAGGATATTAATACCGAGGCGAACGCAACGCTCAAAGAAGCGCTCTTAACGCAATTCAAACAAGAACGTCCAGACTTTAAGCCTAAAATTGATGCTAAAAAATTCTTGCAACATGTGGCTTATGGTGAGCAAAATGAAGCCGAAGCCCTTTTACAACAAGACCCAGAATTAGCCCAAGAGCTCTTACAAGCTGACAATATCCCCTTCACCGACTATTCTGGTCGAACCTTCAATTGCACTGCCTATGAATATGCCTATTGGGCTAAAGATACGCATATGCAGCGCATGCTAGAAAAATATATCAGAATCAATGATGAAACAAGCGCATTGATTCTGGGTCGCGTGCAAGCAATAGAGCAGCTCGTGAGTCCAGGACCTGATTCAGGATTATTTGCTCATCCCACGCCTCGAGGCTTGCGTTATACCACGAAAGACCAGATAGAACATCAAGACACGGGTTTTGACCTCACGCCATTAATCAATGCACTAAACCATTATGTGACTGAGTACAATAGGATACCGCATAAGACTGAAGCGGATTGGGAGGCACTTGATAAAATCTGGGTAGAAGAAGTTGGCCGTGCCCAACGAGACATACCTGCTCATATTGCGCATGAATATTGCCATCCTGAGCGCTCTTTTGAAGCTGTAAATAATAACAACGAATTGTTGAACGCAGCTAATCCTCGCAACCTAAAACGGCAGCTTAAATTTTATAACGTTGATACGGGTAATGATGATTTTTGGTTTTCTCCGGGTTCCTATTCGATAG
>CAMDJY010000109.1 GCA_945901145.1 Legionella genomosp. 1
CTTTCATTTGTTTTTGCTGAACATCCTGAATTTGCTGAAGCTGTGACTGAATTTGACTATTTAATAATTGAACTTGTTGCGATGTATTGTCTGCACATACAATCGAACTCGACCCCATAGCAAACATGACAATCCAGCTTAAATTAATCATCTTGATTGGCATACACTTCCTCAAATAAGTTTAATCAATATTTATCTTACTGTGGTTAATATCTAGATTCAAACTTGATCTTTATTCACGACTGATTTATTGTCGTCCTTTGTTTATTCATAGTCACCCAAAGTCCCTCCATGAATCATTCCACAACCGCTGTCTCGCATATATCGGAATACCCGCGTGAACAATCGCTCAATTGCTATATTCGTGCCTTTCTCGCCGGTATCATCTTGCCGTTAAGCTTTGCGCCCTTTCATATTCCGGGCTTGGCAATTTTAAGTCTTGCACTGTTTTTTATGCAATTAATCCCGATGAAAAAGCAACAAGCTTTTCTGATAGGATTCGCCTATGGATTTGGTTTTTTTGGATTTGGAATCTCATGGATCTATGTCAGTATTCATCAATTTGGACACTTAAATCCACTGCTTGCGGGAGGTATCACCTGTATTTTTATTGCTTACCTTGCTCTTTATCTTGGTTTTGTCGCCGCTTGTTTTAACAGCATATCCAAACAATTACCTTCTATTTTATCTGCTTTGTTATTTAGTGCACTTTGGTGTTTAGGTGAATTTTTACGATCTAAAATTATCGGTGGGTTTCCCTGGTTAATGATTGGCTTTGGACAGATAGACTCACCGTTAGGCGAATTACTGCCATGGATTGGCGTTCCTGGCGTCAGCTTTCTCACCTGCTTTTCAGCAACACTCCTAACACTTGGCATACGTTCCCAAGGATTTGCAAAATATCTTTGGTTAACTGGATTTATTTTATTCATTTTAAGTCCCTTGATGCTCAAATCAAAGATCTCGACCAAGCCACTTCAAGAACCCCTTTCCATTGGCATTGTGCAAGCAAATTTATCCATGCGTGACAAATGGGATGAATCATTATTTTGGCATATATTAAAGGTTTATCATCATGAAATTGAACAACTTCTCGGCAAGAAACAACTTATTGTATTACCAGAATCAGCAATTCCATTGCCAACAAATTATGTCAATGATTTTTTAGAAACCCTTGACCTACAAGCCAAAGCATCTAAAAGCTCAATCCTCCTAGGCATCCCACACCCGACACGCTATGATGCATCACAATATCATAATGCTATTATCGGCTTAGGTGAAGCAGAAGGAGTTTATTTCAAACAACACCTTGTCGCTTTTGGTGAATTTATGCCTGCATTTTTAACACGTCTTGCTGATTTACTCGAACTCCCACTCCCTAATCTGGTGCAAGGACCAACCAACCAGCCCCATATGACAATTAATCATCATCCAATTGCCACCCTGATTTGTTATGAGTTAGCCTTTCCTGAATTATTACGCAAACAATTACCGCAAGCACAATGGATTGTATCCATCAGCGATGATGGCTGGTTTGGCCACTCACTTGCTGTTTTTCAACATTTACAAATGGCACAAGTTTTATCAAAAATGACTAGTCGCTATCAAATAGTTTCCAATAACGATGGGTTGTCAGCGGTCATTGAAGACCATGGAAAAATCATTGAATATTTGCCAGCTTTTAGTCGTGGCATCTTGGAAGCCAGCATCACGCCGAATACTAGCGCGACACCTTGGTCGACAATAGGTGACCACATGATTTATTTTATCATGTTTAGTTTGATTATTATTTGCATATTATTAGCTAAAATGCATCAAACTATTGCTGGAAAACTCTAGAGGCGGTATCCTAATCAACCGAATCGAAATTAACGTCGTAAACCATGGATAATTGTTATAAACCAAATGAAGTTGAAGAGAATGCCCAGCAGTATTGGACAAAAAAACAGTGTTTTAATGTTACTGAAGACCTCAATAAAGAAAAATTTTATTGTTTATCGATGTTTCCATACCCAAGTGGCTTGTTGCATATGGGGCATGTCAGAAACTATACGCTGGGCGATGCAATTGCACGTTATCAACGTGCACAAGGTAAAAATGTACTTCAACCCATAGGCTGGGATGCATTTGGATTACCGGCTGAGAATGCTGCAATCCAACGCGGGATTCACCCCGCAATTTGGACGAAACAAAATATCGCCACCATGAAGGCGCAATTTTTAAGATTGGGAAATGCTTATGACTGGCGACGTGAAATCACCACCTGTGATTCAGAGTATTATCGCTGGGAACAGTGGTTTTTTATTCAGCTCTTCAAAAAAGGATTAGTTTACAAAAAAAATTCTTGGGTCAACTGGGATCCTGTCGATAAAACGGTATTAGCCAATGAACAAGTCGTTGATGGGAAAGGTTGGCGTTCTGGTGCCTTGGTTGAGCGTAAAGAAATTTCTCAATGGTTTATCAAGATCACTGCCTATGCTGATGAGCTATTATTAGGCTTAGATACGCTCACTGACTGGCCGCTGCAAGTCAAACAAATGCAACGTAACTGGATTGGGCGCTCTGAAGGCTGTGAAATTTATTTTAATCTCGAACATAGCACCACAAAACGTCTCAAAGTTTATACAACGAGACCTGACACCATCATGGGGACAACTTATCTTGCCATCGCCCCTGATCATCCTCTTGCTAAAATAGCTGGTAACGACGATCCGAATATTCATACTTTTCTTGAAACCTGTCAGACCATGGGAACCACTGAAGCAGATTTAGCCACCATGGAAAAACGTGGTGTTGCCACACACTTTTTTGCAACACATCCGATCACTGGTGAAAAACTACCCAGTTGGATCGCTAATTTTGTACTCATGCAATATGGCACCGGTGCCGTGATGTGCGTACCAGCGCATGATCAGCGTGATTTTGAATTTGCCCAAAAATATCAACTGCCAATTAAATATGTCATTCAAGAAGATTTACAAACAGAAAACACTCAAACTTCTGCTTATACCCAACCAGGCATTTTAATAAACTCAGGTGAATTTAGTCATTTACATTCAACTGGCGCAGCAAAAGCGGTAATTCAATACTTAGAAACTCGAGAGCTTGGGCGCGCAACTGTTCATTATCGCTTGCGTGATTGGGGAATTTCGCGCCAACGTTATTGGGGCACCCCCATTCCCATGATCCAATGTGATCAATGTGGTATTCTTCCTGTGCCGGAAGAAGAGCTACCAGTTGTCTTACCCGATGATGTAGATTTTACCGTGAATGGCTCACCGCTCGCGCATTGCTCAAGTTTTGTCAACACATCTTGCCCCAAATGCGGACAAGATGCGACGAGAGAAACTGATACCCTGGATACATTTGTCGAGTCATCCTGGTATTACGCAAGATTTTGTTGTAAAGGACAAGAAAATGCCATGCTCGATGATCGGGCAAAATATTGGACGCCTGTGGACCAATACGTCGGTGGCATTGAACATGCGGTTATGCATCTTTTATACGCGCGATTTTTTCATAAACTTATGCGGGATGAAGGATTAGTCAATTCTGATGAGCCCTTTAAAGCGCTATTAACCCAAGGCATGGTCCTGAAAAACGGACAAAAAATGTCTAAATCTATCGGCAATACAGTCGACCCAAATCAGCTCATTGATACCTACGGGGCAGATACAGCACGCTTATTCGTACTCTTTGCTGCACCGCCAGATCAATCCCTAGAATGGTCAGATGCCGGTGTAGAAGGCGCGCACCGATTTTTAAAACGTCTATGGAACTTTGTTTATCAAAATTTGGCGATGTTGCAAGAAATCAATGAAATCTATGTTGATGAGGATGCTATGCCAACAGATTGGAGTCTCGCGGACAATCGTCTTAAAAAAGCACGTTTAACCATGCACCGTATTCTTGCACAAGCAACGCATGATTATGAGCGTCAACAATTTAATACGGTTGTATCTGCTTGTATGAAATTATTGAATGAACTCTCAAGCTATACCCTAGAAACTGAGTTAGATCGCTATTTTATGTACTCAGGCATCAGTGCATTATTGCGCTTACTTGCGCCCATCACACCACATATCACGCATGTATTATGGCAAAGTTTAGGATATACTAAACCAATCATTGACGCACCTTGGCCACGTGCTGATAAAAATGCCCTGAAGACCAATGAAGTCGATTTTATTGTACAGGTCAATGGTAAATTACGTGCGCAATTTACAGCAGCCCACGATACTGCTGAAGGAACACTGATCGAACTTGCCAAAGAACATACTAAATCGTTTTTAAATGACAAACCGCTGCAAAAAGCAATTGTTGTTTCACATCGTCAATTGATTAATTTAGTGATTCATACGTGAGTGTATTGCGGTGGATTTTTGTTGCAGGACTCCTACTCTGTACGCAAGCATGCGGGTTTCACTTGCGTGGCGTGCAGATGCTTCCGTCTTGGCTGAGCCCCTTAGCAATCATTCAAGATCATGTTTCTCCTCACTGGGGCGCGCTATTAAAAAGAAGATTGCAACTCGCCCATATTGACGTCGCAAACAACCCAAGTCGAGCCGTTTATTGGCTCACGTTACACAACGAAGATATTCAAAAACACATCATGAGCGTGAGTTCAAGCGGTTCTCCACGTCAATATCAACTCAATTACCGCATCTCTTTTACATTACAAACAGCCAAAGGCAATGACGTCATCCCATTAACGCCAATTCTTGTCACTCGGATGTTGACGATCAATAATGATCGAATATTAGGCTCACAAGATGAAGAGGATAAAATCATAGATGACATGCGTTACGATGCGGCGATCCAAATCCTGTATCGTTTAAGTGCTACTGCTTCGCCTAAACCACAAAAACAACAAAAATGAGGCTATTCATGAAATATGTCGCTCTGTTCGTATCGTTCATTGTTATCACTCCCGTCTTTGCAAACGCACCGGGTCACTGGCAATGTATTGCAATTGATGCCAAAGAAAATAATTATTCTGCAACCGGCTTGTCAATAGAGGCCGCCATGAAGACAGCGACACAAAACTGTAAAAAGGCATCACCACAGCCTAAGTCCTGTAAATCTGCTCAATCTTTTTGTGAACAAGGGCCTTTATCGGTGAACGGCGAACATTGTTTAGTCACCGATGATGATGGTCATGCCTGGGATCTTGACGGAAAAGATGCCTGTAGAAATGCGTTGCTCATGTGTAATCGATTTTTAGCACTCGAGGGCGGACCTCGTGGTCAATGTTGGGTTAAACATGGAAGTGATTAATTTTTATGCTGATTAAACAAGCGGCATTAGCCGGCCACCTTCAAAAAGCATTGAGTCCGATTTATATTTTAATCGGCTCTGATCATTATCTGCTAAACACTGCAGCAGATTCGATTAAAAAGTCCTGGCAAACGCGCCAGGAAAGCGAAAAAAAATTCATCACCCTCAAACAAGCAAGCGATTGGACAGAACTATTAGAAGAAGCCTACGCTTATTCACTGTTTTCTCATGCGCAAATCATCGATGCAACCTATGACAAAAAGACTTTAGACACCGCAGGTAAGCATACTTTAAAAACCTATGCACAAAACATCAACTCACAATGCTTGTTGATCATCAGAGCACCAGAGTTATTCGCCAAACAATTACAACCACTTTCATCTCATCCGAGCATCACTATTGTACAAATCATCTCTTTAAGTCCAGAATCAATGCATCTTTGGATAGGCAATGCTTTGCAACAAGCCCAATTTAAATATTCACCTGAAATTCCGATTTTAATTCAGCAACATACGGCGGGTAATCATCTCGCGAGTGCTCAAGTGATTGAAAAACTTAAACTCATGCACCAGCCGGGTCACATCATCACTCAAGACGACGTGATCGTGCATCTAAG